>JANTGD010000010.1 GCA_024763135.1 Thiotrichales bacterium
ACGGCATCTTGCGATGCAAAATCGCCCACTTCTAAGTGGCGGATCTTCGCAATAGCCAACTATTACCTCCGATCCGCGCCTTGAACTGGACGATTTTTCACCACAATCTGCTCGCACCTGAATTAATCAGAGCTTCCTTAATCCAAGGCAGGCCGGACGCTCTGAACACGAGCTATTTTTTTGCCGGGTAAAGATTGGATGTACTAGAAACCCAGACGTAATACTCGAGATGCAATCGAGAGAGTCTAAAGCATTTGCATGAAAACAGTGTGAATGGCGGGCGCCGGATGCTCGGTGCGCTATTCTCCTTCGTCGAAGCGGCGCTCGAATAAATCGCGAATGACCTCCAGGGCGGCTTGCTCATCGTCCCCTGAAACACGTAACTCCAGTATTGTCCCCTGTCCTGCCGCGAGCATCATCACCCCCATGATGCTTTTTCCATTGACGGTATGTTGGTCGCGGCGTAGTTCGATCGTGCTAGAAAACCGGCTGGCCAGGGCAACCAGCTTTGCCGCTGCGCGGGCGTGCAGGCCTAATTGATTACTGACTTCGAGGTCGCAATGGAGCATGCGAGTGTAAGATCTCTCAAGAGGTTCCAAAAGAGAGAATAATGCCTTCTTTGGCGCCTGAACAGGCCTTGTCGGCTAAGGCTTCTAGGGTCAGCGTGGGATAGTTCATGATGCGGATCAACATAGGCAGATTGACCCCGGTAATCACCGCACGATGGCCCTGGCTTGCGGCCCGCATGGCGATATTACTGGGCGTCGATCCGTACAGATCAGCGAGTATCAAAACACCTTCGCCGCTATCGATACGCTCGCAGGTGCGCGCTGCAATGGCGTCGGCTTCATCGATTTTGACTTGCAAGGGAACCTTTAAAGTTTCGGTTTGCAATGGACACAGTCCAAGGGTGTCGCGCACAGCGCCGAGTAATGCGTCCCCCAATTCGCCATGGGTGATGATCAAAATACCAACGCTCACTGGATTTCTCGGTGCTTGAGCTGGACTGAGTCGCCGAGTACTGGCTTGAGGTGGTGGAATAATTTTTCGGCCATAAACACGGAGCGATGGCGGCCACCCGTACAGCCAAGCGAGACAGTTACATAGCTCCGGTTACAGGCTTGAAATCCTTTAAGCCAGTCATCGAAGAAGCCGCGAATCGATTGAAACATTTTTTCAACCTCAGCGTGTTGCTCCAAATATTCGATGACCGGCGCCTCACGGCCGGTATGCGGACGCAGATCTTTGATCCAATGCGGATTGGGCAGACAGCGTAGGTCGAACACAAAATCGGAATCCAAAGGAAGACCATGCTTGAAGCCAAAGGACTGAATCAATAGCGACAATTGTGTGCTCTGTGTGGTGATGCCGGTGCGGTTTTTCAGCAGCAGACTGAGCTCATGGAGGTTGAGGCGGGACGTGTCGATCGAAAGGTCCGCCAGCACCGCAACGGGCTCGAGCAGTTCTTTTTCTTTACTAATTGCATCAGTCAGTGGTAAGCCGCTATGGGTCAGAGGATGTTTGCGGCGGGTTTCTCCATAGCGTTTAATCAAGACATCTTCGCTTGCCTGGAGATAGATTAGGGAAACATCTTGGCTGACGGTTTCCACCTGGCTCAGGATTTGGTCGAGATTTTTCAGTTCCTTTTGGCCCGAGCGCACGTCGATGCCTAAGGCAACCTTAGCAAACACGCTCGAAGCGCTTTGTGCGAGTTCTTTTACAGTTGTCAGCAGAAGCTGCACGGGCAGATTGTCGATGCAATAGTAGCCCTCGTCTTCGAAAGCATTAAGTGCAATCGATTTTCCTGAGCCGGACAATCCGCTGATAATGTTGATTTTCATAGTCACAATGCGTTGTCAACGAGCGGGAACAAAGCAGCGGATACAAAAACAATTTGCGATTCAGACGGGCGAGACGCTGATCGCGGTATCGTGCCTATAGAGCGGCATGTTACAACGCTTGTCGCAGGATTCACAGATGGGATGATCACAGGGCGGAAGGGGATGAATTGAAGCGTTTGAGGCGCTCGAGAAATCCTGCGACATCATCTGTACCACCGCGCTTTTGCCGGTGCTGTTTTACGAGGACTTCTGCGGCGAGTGCTAACCCACCTTTCATTTCAGAAAACAGGGCGATGCCTGGCACCTCTACGCCCGAGATATGACGAAAAAAGGTGGTCGGGTGCACGTCCGAGCCGGGGGGAGCAGTCTGAAGCTCAATGACCAAGTCGAGTTGCGCCGAGGGTGCAATCGCTCGGTCACCAAATAAACTGCGAATATTGAGCATGCCCATTCCGCGTAGTGCCAAGTAGTCCTGCAGCGGAGCTGGGCAGATGCCGCGGATGTGTTCTGCGTCATTGCGCGCAAAGAGCGGAATATCGTCTGCAATCATGCGATGCTTGCGATCAAGCAGGTTTAGGGCCAGTTCGCTTTTGCCGATTCCAGGCTCGCCCGTAATCAGGACGCCTAAGTCGAATACTTGCAGGAAAACCCCATGGACTGTTTCTAAATGCGGCGAGGCCTGGGTTAGAACGGTATTGAGCAAGGTGGCTAATTCTGCTTGTTGCATCGGGCAGTAAAACCTGGGCGTGCTGGATCCAGGCTGTCCTTTTTGCGTTGCGGTCAATGCAAAGATCAGGGGGATCTGCGTATTGTCCGCGGTGACGAGCGCAGATTGAGAGATGCCTGCATTGGTTTCTACCCAGGGTGCGTCTGGCGCGAGCTGGATCGAGGTTTGACTATACTCAAACCCACTCAACCACTCGATTGGGCAGCGCAGTTTGAGCCGATGATATAACTCGACAAGCGTCAGAGGTGGCATGCAAAGGATCGGCGATCAAGCGTGAGTCGGCGTCTGCCAACGGGTCGCCAATTGGTGCAGCGCCTGGCAGTTGCGTGAACCGCGCAAACGTTCCAGAAACTCGGGGTTGCGCAGCATTTCGGCAAGCTGGGCTAGGATATCGAGATGCACCTGACTCGATGCCTCGGGTACCATCAGTGCAAACAGGAGATCCACTGGCTGATGGTCAGGCGCGTCGAAATCGATCCCATTTTTGAGCTTGATCAGGGCCAGGCTAGGAGATTGCAGGTCGTTAATGCGCGTATGGGGGAGCGCAACGCCTTTCCCCAGTCCCGTACTACCCAGTTGCTCGCGACTGAGCAGTCCCTGGAAAATCTGCGTTTTCGACAGTGTCGGATCAGCTTTGGCCAGAAGACCGCTCAATTCTTCCAAAACCCGCTTTTTGCTGCAGGCTTCTGGATCGCATGCCACTTGGTCGTAGGGGAGCAGGGAGGCGAGATTCATGCTTAAACGGGAAACTCAGTGTTACGATGTGAGCCTTCGTTGTTGTTGCGATGGTGGTTCTTGGACTTCTCCTTGTGTTTGACTACTTGCCGGTCCAACTTGTCTATGAGCCCGTCGATGGCGGCGTACATGTCTTCCTGGGTGTCTTCCGCATAAAACTGGTTACCGCTGACGAAAACAGAGGCTTCAGCCTTTTGGCGGAGTTTTTCAACGGTAAGTATGACTTTGACCTCGATCACTTGGTCGAAATGCCTCTTTAGCTTAGAGAGCTTCTCATTCACATAGTTTCTGAGTGAGTCAGTGAGTTCGACGTGATGTCCACTAAGAGTCAACTGCATAACAGGTTTCCTTCTATTGGGGGTTGGTAGAGCGTAACCGGTTTTGAAACACAGTGGGATTGACTTAACGTGCTTCGGCGATTGATGGCGCTCGTAAATAGTGAAACTGATGGTCTACATGAGGCCGGAAGATAGGCCGAAGACGTGGGGTGGCCGGTTACGAATGGACAGAGCGTGCGGGTGAATTGTTGTGGCTGGTTGTACACCATAACCCACGGGGAGCGGGCATTAAGTGATTCTTTTGCGCTCATTAGATGGCGGTATCTGCATTGCTTCGCGGTATTTGGCGATGGTGCGGCGTGCAACTTTGACTCCCTTTTTTTGTAATAAGATAGAGGCTATTTTGCTATCACTCAAGGGCTTTTGTGGGTTCTCTTCTTGAACGAGACTGCGGATCATAGCGCGAATCGCGGTGGCCGACGCATTACCACCATCCGAAGTGCTCAATTGGCTGGAGAAAAAGTACTTGAATTCAAACATCCCTTTAGGGGTCAGCATGTATTTTTGCGTGGTCACGCGGGAAATCGTGGATTCATGCATCTCGAGTTCCTCGGCAATGTCTCTGAGCACCATCGGATGCATGGCTTCTTCTCCATACTCGAAGAAGTCTTGTTGTTTGCGCACGATTGCCTCGGCCACCTTGAGAATGGTCTCATTGCGGCTCTGGATGCTTTTGATAAACCAGCGGGCTTCTTGGAGTTGGTCTCTGATGTATTGATTATCAGTGCTTTTGTCGCCTCTTTTGACCAGGCTGGAGTAAAAAGGGTGGACACGCAGGCGTGGTGAGATCTCGGGATTCAGTGACACCTGCCAAACGCCGTCTAGTTGGGAGACATACACATCCGGTGTGACATAATCAGCCGCCTTGCCACTGATTATGGAACCGGGACGAGGGTTGAGGCGCCGAATGACCAGCATGGCCTCCTCAATGGCTTGTTGATCAAGACCACTGGCCTGAGCAAGCTGCTTGATATTTTGTTTCTCCAGCTCCGCAAAGCTGTTTTCCACCAGCGCACGGGCGTGTTCCACCGCAGGCGCGTTGCTTTCATTGGCACGTAACTGGCAGAGCAGCGACTGCTGTAGGTTGGACGCCCCACAGCCGATTGGGTCGAGCTGCAGGATGGTGTGTTGCATGACCTGTACTTCTTCAAGTGTCAGCTCCTCATCGAGCATTTCATGTAAGTCGCTTAATAAATCTTCCAGGGGATCCTGCAGGTAACCATCATCGTTCAGGTTGTGAATCAGGTAGCGGCCAATGGCCATATCCATCTCGGTCAAAGGCATGAGCTCGAGCTGTTCCAGCAAATGTTCAGAGAGACCATTGCCTGCACCGGGTTGGTTTTCAAGGTAGTCGGTGTTGCTGTCCGCAGCGGTGGATTGGGGGCTGGGATTGTCATATATCGAGTCCCAGCTTGTATCGACGGGTAGATCAGAGGGGATGACCTGACTGGTGTCAGGGCCGGGAAGTTCCACATCCGCTTTCTCATAGGGATTGTCATACTCCGCAGGGGCTTCCGCTTGGGCTGTGGGCGCTTCGTCGGTGTCCAGGAGAGGATTTTGCTCCATCATTTCCTGGATTTGTTGCTGGAGTTCAAGCGTAGAATATTGCAGTAACCGGATGGTCTGCTGGAGTTGCGGGGTTAGCGCAAGGTTTTGCCCGATCTTGAGTTGCAGGTTGGCTTTGAGCATGGTTGAGGCGTCTACTAGATCACTCGGTTTAATGTTAGCTGAGTTTTTCAGCCTGGTATTCAATCAAGAGGCGGAATAACGACGAGGCGGTAAAAGAATGCGTCGTCAAATACCAGTTTAATTCTACGCGCGTTTTCGCTTGTGATGGCCTCCTGGATTGATGGATAGAGTATAGCGCAAAAATCGGCCGATGGTAAGCAAGAAATATGCCATTGATTAACATTTATGCTGTTTCGGGGCAACGAATCGGCGCACTCGTCTTTTGATCGTTATTTGCATGCTTTTCTTGTGCCGTTGTGCGAAGAACATCACCTTCTCGGCCAAACTCCAAGCATGTCAGGTTCAGTAAGCACTTAGCAGGCGGTTAGAGCCGGAAATTTTCGCCCAGGTAGAAGCGTTTGACATCTTCATTGGCAAGCAGGGCCTCTGGTGCTCCCTCTGCCATCATGTGCCCGTCGTGCAGAATATAGCCACGATTGCAGATGCCTAGGGTTTCCCGCACATTATGATCGGTGATCAGAACACCAATATTTCTATCCACAAGATGCGTGATAATGCGCTGGATGTCCAGTACTGAAATGGGGTCAACGCCCGCAAATGGTTCGTCGAGTAGGATAAACGCCGGTTCCGCGGCAAGGGCCCGAGCAATTTCCACACGGCGACGTTCCCCCCCGGAAAGACTGATCCCAAGGCTGTCACGAATATGGGTGATCTGTAGTTCCTCCAAAAGGCGTTCCAGATTCTCTTCGCGAGCCTGGCGGTTGAGTGACTTGCGAATCTCCAAAACGGCCATAATGTTTTGCGCCACGGTGAGCTTGCGAAAAACTGAAGCTTCTTGAGGCAGGTAGCCTACCCCGAGGCGCGCCCGGGCATGCATGGGCTGGAGGCTTAAATCGTGATCATCGAGATGAATACTGCCGCCATCCGCTTGTATCAATCCAACGATGATGTAGAAACAGGTCGTTTTACCTGCGCCATTGGGGCCCAGCAGGCCGACGACTTCACCGCTTTCAACATACAGTGATACGCCTTTGAGTATCGTCCGCTTTTTAAAGCGCTTTTCGAGATCTTTGGCGACAAGTAGGCTCATTGGGCAGGTTCAAATGTGACTTCGACACGACGTTTGGCAGCTTTTCCGCCGGCGACGAGGTTACCGGAGGTGAGATCATATTCGATGTAGTCGTTTGCGATGGTATTGCCTTGCTGGGCGAGTCGCCCATCCCCTCTCAATACAATACGCGCAGTTTTGCTGAAATAGTCCACTTCGTTTGCTTGTCCTTCGACGAGGCCACCCTCTTTTTGTTTGGCTACAAAATGAGCAGGTTGCCCGCGCATTTCAATATGTTCGAGTTGCCCCGCCTTGGTAAACACCTTCAGTGTGTCTGCTTCTAGGCGCATGTCTCCTTGCGTCATGACGACGTGTCCGGTGTAAGTGGTCGATTGTTCTTTCTGGTTGAGTTCCAGTGCGTCGGCGCTGATTTTAATCGGGCCGGTGGGTTTAGGCTCTGCGGCCTGTAACGAAGCGATCGGCAGACTGTGCAGTAGGCCGAGCAATAGCAACAGCATTCCCAACCGCGTAGGGGATTGGGCTTGGAATGTTGATTTGTCAGGGTACATAAACACCGCGCACCTCCGGCTTGAGCCTGATGATCTGGGTATCTAAATGGGCCTCGAGCCGTGCTCCTTCTAAGTGATTGCGGCCCTGTTCGATGGTGACCTTGTCCCGGCTGGTCACGAAACGGTTGGGGACATCGACTTCCAAAGCCTCAGTCTTCAGTTGAAAGTAGGGCGTGGTGTCGTTACTCAAGACAACGTTTTTTTCGAGTCGAGCCTGGCTTAAGTCTGCGTCCATCCAGCCGTTGGACGCAGACAATAGCCAAACAGCGCCATCACTGTACATGGTGAGCTGCGGTGAGATGAGTTCATGCTCTTGGTCACTACTGCGTTGTCGCAGTAATTGGCCGCCAATGATTTGCTCCAGCCGCCCTTTTTCATTAAAGGTTTTTAGCTGGAAGTCCTGCAAAAAGTAGTTGCTTTCGGTCTGGAGCGGGCTGGGCGGTGCAGTGGACTCCTGGCGTGCAAAGAAGACAGCAAATGCGGTGACCAGCGTCAGGATCAGCAGCAATAGAAAGCTCGTTCTGGGCAGTGAGACGGGGGACGCCATGAGTGTGTCTTCAAAGGTAACTGTTTAGGAGGGTGTCAAGTTTCCCACGTGCATCGAGCAAAAACTCACACACTTCGCGGGCGGCGCCGCGTCCTCCGGCAGCTCCGGTCGTCCAATGCGCATGCCGTTTGACCATAGCGTGTGCATCGTTGACCGCAATGGCTAAGCCCACCTGGGTCATGACGGGGAGATCCACGACATCATCGCCCACGTAAGCGATCGCATCGGGGGACAGAGCGGTTTCCTCTAGCAGGGCTTTGAAAGCGGGCCGCTTGTCGCGGTGACCTTGCATGACGATGTCGATTGCTAAATCCCTGGCGCGGTGTTTGACCACTTCAGAGTTGCGACCAGTGAGTATCGCGGAGCGCACACCGGCCTCATGTAACATACGAATGCCATGTCCGTCCTTTGAGTTGAACGCTTTGTATTCCTGGCCATTGTCGCCGATATACAAGGAGCCATCCGTTAGGACGCCATCGACATCAAATATCACCAGTTCGATTCTACGAGCTGCTGCGAGTAACTGCTCAGTCACGATAACTCCCTGAAATTTCAAAATTCAAAAGCGGATTAGCGCAGTGCGTCCAAACGTGATGAAGATGCTGCCTGCATCGCCCAATGGTACTCTGAACCCGTCATCCGCTGGTGGGCGGGTCACCGGTCAGACGACACCTGCGCGTAACAGGTCAAGCATATTCAGCGCCCCCATGACATGACGTCGTGCATCTACCACGGGTAGCGCATTAATCTTGCGCGCTTCCATGAGATTCAGTGCATCTACAGCCAGCGCGTCAACATCAATTGCCTGGCATGGCGCGGTCATCTCATCGTCAATGATCGCGGTATTGATGTCGACCCCACGATCCAGTGTCCGGCGTAAATCGCCATCTGTATAAATGCCAATCAGTGTTCCTGAAGCATCGACAATTGTCGTGCAGCCGAGGCTTTTGGCAGTCATTTCAACCAGCGCATCGCGCAGGCTTGTGCCCAGTGAAACGGCAGGTAAGGCAACGCCACTGTGCATCACATCACTCACGCCGAGCAGTAGTCGGCGTCCAAGCTTGCCACCCGGGTGAGAGCGAGCAAAGTCTTCAGCGGTGAAGCCGCGGATTTTCAAGAGACTCACCGCCAATGCGTCTCCCAGCGCGAGAGTGACGGTTGTACTCGAAGTTGGAGCCAGATTGAGCGGGCAAGCTTCTTTTTCCACGCGGATATTTAAATTGACAGTGGCTTGTTGCGCCAAGCGCGATTGAGCATTGCCGGTCATGGTAATGAGGGCAATCGATTGACGTCGCAGAATCGGAACGATATTCAATAACTCCTGGGTTTCTCCAGAGTTGGAGATTGCAATGACGAGGTCCTGATCTGTAATCATGCCCAGATCCCCGTGGCTTGCCTCACCCGGATGGACGAAGAACGCAGGCGTGCCAGTGCTCGCGAGGGTGGCTGCAATTTTACCGCCGATATGCCCCGATTTGCCCATACCAGTGACGACCACGCGACCTCGGCAGTCGTAAAGCAGTTCACAGGCTCGGACGAATTGATCGTCGATGTGATTGGCGAGCTCTGCGACCGCGGCGGCTTCGATGCCAATGACATCACAGGCAAACGACTTGAGTTGATCGGTCGGAAGTTTCATAGGTGAGTCGGCACCATACTGTAGTACAACAGCAGTTGATAGACGACGAATATCGAGGTGAGCACGCTGCCTTCGACGCGGCTCATCTTGCGCCCACGCGGGCCAAACAGATACACCAGAAAAAACAAACCGATCGACAGTAGCAGCATCAAAGGATAGTCGCGGGTTAACACTTCCGTAGGGATCGCATCGGGTCGTATCATGCCGGGAAGCGCCATGACCCCCAGAATATTGAACAAATTTGAGCCTATCACATTACCTACAGCCATATCGGATTCTCCCTTGCGCGCCGAGGCCAGTGATGCGGCCAGCTCAGGCAGACTGGTGCCAATCGCGACAATGGTCAAGCCAATCACTAAATCGCTGACTCCCAGTAATGTGGCGATTTCCACAGCGCCCCAGACCAACAGGCGCGCGCTGGCGACTAATACCAGCAAGCCCACCAAAAACCAGAGTATCGCGGTGCCGAGCGGCATTTTGGTCGGGATTTCCTCATAGATTTCCTCGACCAGGACATCGCCGGGTTTGTTGATCAATGCGTCGCGCACCAACCAGCCCAGTACCAAAACCAGTGTTAAAAACAGCACGATACCATCCACACGTGATAGATAACCGTCCAGTATTACTGCTAGGCCGAGAAACATGGAGGCGAGTAGGAGCGGTAGCTCAAGCCGCAAGATTTTGGATGATAGGGCAATAGGAACAAAAAATGCGGTCACACCAAGAATCAGCGCGATATTCGCAATATTGGAACCCACCGCGTTGCCAATGCCCAGGCCCGGGTTTCCATTGATTGCGGCAAAGCTGGAGACCAGCATTTCGGGTGCCGAGGTGCCAAAGCCGACAATGGTCAGGCCAATAATGAGTGGCGAAAGTCCCAGGTTGAAGGCAATCGCAGACGCACCATCAACAAACCGGTCTGAACTCCAAACCAGCAATGCCAGGCCAATCGCAATGGCCACGATGGGTAAAAGCATAGACTCACTCTCTGTAGGTCATGGGTTAACGAAAGCTGGTGGGCGATTGTTCATTGCGAGCGGCTTCCGGAAACGCGGCGGTGATGATTCGGGCGGCGATTATAGCGTGTTCAGGCGCGGATTGTGGTTAATCTATATGGAACTCTCGGCCCCGGGGTTCATCAAGACAATCGATAGTAACCTCGCATTCAGTGGGTCTCTGAGTGTCCAAGGACCCACCCGCAGGGAGTGCCCCAGCTATTACGGCTTGGTGTTGCTCCGCTTGGCAAGGACCGGGACTTTGCCGGCGAGTTGCGCCTCGAACGGGAACATCCGCGGCGCTCTGTTATGAGGCTTTGCTATGGATTGTCTTGGTATCTTTATGGCAAGCTTAGCGCCTCGTTCTCTCCGGGAGGCGGTTGAGCTGAATAGTCATTGCTACCCGCGCATGACAGCCTCAGCTTTTCATCCAGGGTTAGCGATCAGTGTGACTCAGTGTCAGGGCCGGAAACCGATGTGACGCGCAGGCAATTTTTCTGCCGGCGCAGACCCAGGACATGAAGCACTCACCATAGCAACGGTAATCATCAGCAATGGATGCACACATTCGTATCGAGGGTGTCACATTTTATCGCGGAGATCGCATGATTTTCGACGACATTTCGATGGAGATCCCCCGTGGCCAGATTACTGCCATTATGGGGCCGTCCGGTACAGGAAAAACAACTTTGCTGCGCTTAATCGGGGGGCAGCTCGTTCCCAATGCGGGCCATGTTTATGTGGATGGTCAGGATGTGGCGGCGCTATCTCGCAGCGAACTTTACACTTTGCGCAAGCGGATGGGCATGCTATTTCAAAGTGGTGCACTGTTGACTGACCTGTCGGTATTTGAAAATGTGGCATTCCCTTTACGCGAGCATACTCGCATGGGCGAAGATATGCTCCGGGATATGGTGCTCATGAAGTTAGAATCGGTTGGGCTCAGGGGGGCGCATGCGTTAATGCCAGCGGAGCTTTCAGGAGGCATGGCGCGCCGCGTTGCGTTGGCGCGTTCGATTGCGTTGGATCCTGACTTGATAATGTATGACGAACCTTTTACCGGCTTGGATCCTATTA
The DNA here is from genome assembly GCA_024763135.1 of Thiotrichales bacterium. Classification (GTDB taxonomy): domain Bacteria; phylum Pseudomonadota; class Gammaproteobacteria; order UWMA-0217; family UWMA-0217; genus JANTGD01. The sequence continues at coordinate 11,206 of JANTGD010000010.1, forward strand.
CCATGGCAACGATTGTAACGTTGATCCGTAGGCTCAATGATGCGGTCGGCATTACCAGTTTGCTGGTTTCTCATGATATTCACGAAACGTTGTCTATTGCAGATGTGGTCTATTTGATTTCTGAGGGAAAAGTGGTGGAGCGCGGTACGCCAGATACCCTTTCGAACTCGAATTCCGCATGGGTGAAGCAATTCCTGCAAGGGTTGCCTGATGGACCCGTTCCCTTCCATTATCCCGCGCCCTCCCTGGCCGAGGATTTCCTGGGGCAACGCGATGCTTGACGGGTTCGCAGCGCTGGGACATGCAACGCTGGCTGCTCTGCAAAAGCTTGGGCGTGCCTTTTTGTTTTTGTTGGCGACACTGGGTGGGTTACCCGCCTTACTCCCGCGTCCGCGCCTGCTGCTCAAAGAATTTTTCAGCGTCGGTGTTTTGTCGCTACTGATTATTGTGGTGTCCGGTTTGTTTGTGGGCATGGTGTTGGGGTTGCAGGGCTATGTCACCTTGTCGAAATTTGGTGCCGAAGAGTCGCTCGGTGTGGTGGTGGCGTTGTCGCTGGTACGAGAGCTTGGCCCGGTGGTGACGGCATTGCTGTTTGCCGGTCGTGCGGGCTCGGCGCTCACTGCGGAGATCGGCCTGATGAAGAGTACAGAACAGCTCTCTGGTATGGAGATGATGGCCGTTGATCCGGTCAAGCGTGTCATTGGTCCGCGCTACGCGGCAGGCTTTCTTTCCATGCCATTGTTGGCCGCCATGTTCAGCGCTGTTGGTGTGTTAGGCGGTTATTTTGTGGGTGTGGGCATTGTCGGTGTGGATGAGGGCTCTTTTTGGTCTCAAATGCAATCTGGCGTCGACTGGCGGGAGGACGTCCTCAATGGCGTCATCAAAAGCATCGTCTTCGGATTTGTGGTCAGCTGGATTGCCGTTTTTGAAGGTTATGATTGTGTCCCGACGTCGGAGGGCGTCAGCCAGGCTACCACGCGCACCGTCGTGCATTCAGCGCTGGCGGTGCTGGGTTTGGATTTTGTATTGACAGGACTGATGTTCAGCTGATGGTCAGCCCTATCATGGCTTTCTGATAATACAGTAGAGGCAAGGTATGCGAGCGAGTCGGGCTCAGGAGATTTGGGTTGGAATTTTCGTGGCGGCGGGTATAGCCGCATTGTTCATGCTGGCTTTGAGCGTCAGCAATTACACCAGCTATACAAAGGGTGGGCAATACCATGTCATTGTCTACTTCGACAATATTGGTGGCCTGAAGATCCGCGCACCTGTGACCTTGTCGGGTGTTACCATCGGGCGGGTCGCCGATATTGGCTACGACAAGGAGAAATACCAAGCCAAAGTCGTGCTGGGCATCGACGATGCCTACCCAATCCTCACGGAGGATACGCAGGCCAGCATCTACACTGCAGGCCTGTTGGGTGAACAGTATGTTGCCTTGGAATTGGGTGCAGAAGACCAAACGCTCAAAGACGGTGATCGCATCTATCATTCTCAGTCGGCGTTGGTTCTGGAGGAGCTGATCGGTCAATTTTTGGTCAAACTGACATCGAAATAACCGCGCAACAGCTCGCGAACGATCCAGGCTGGCTATTATTAAGCCAGCAATAAAATAGCGCGTGTTTAGCCATACCGGCAGGTGTGCGGCAAGGCAGCCAGGTGGCGTTGTAGTCGTTCTGCAGCACGTCTGGCTAACACAATCCGCACACCCGTTACGGACTGGATATTAAATTCATTCTGTTGATAGGAGCGTTCGGTCTGCGCTGGCTCGGTGTTGCGCCGCGGGTCAATGGAATGACCATGACCTGCGCGGCGCGCCTTGATCCAACACAGGCCGGACGCTCTGAAAACGCGCTATTTTGTTGCCGGGTTAATCACAAAGTGCGGATCGCTTTGGATTGTCCTAATACTCCATTAAGCGTGTTCTGACGGATGCGGAGCAGTCTAAAGCATTCAAGACAAGGTATGGATCTTGGCAATGCTCGTTCCCTTGCCAAGCTCCATGTCGCCGTATTGAACGCTTTGGGTTGCTCCCGCCGGTTGAGTCAGGCCACGCGTGTTGGAGCATTAGTCATTGCCAAGCCAATTCACCACAGCATTGCCGCAGGATCGGTAAGAATTATTAGGAGTCAATCAGTATGAAAAAATGGCAGACCCTCATTGTTTTTTTACTCGTGAGTTTGGTGGCCGGCTTGACGCATGCGAGCGCGGATACCGCCCCTGATGCATTGCTCAAGCAGCGCGCTCAAGAAGTGATGCAAGCTTTGAGTGCCAATGGCGGGGCCATCAAACAAGACATGGGAAAACTCTACCAGTTGGTTGATGAAAAAATCTTGCCTCTGGTCGATTTCGATGCGATGAGTAAACTGATCCTGTCCACGCACTGGAAAAAGGCAACGCCGGAACAGCGTGCCCGTTTCAAAGAGGCTTTCAAAAACCTGCTGGTCAATACCTATACCAAATCGCTCAAGCAATATGCCAATCAGGACATCATCTTCTTTCCGGAGCGGACCCGTATCGATGGTAAATATGCAACTGTTTATTCCGAATTTGTACCTGGAAATGGTCAGCCGAATGTCCCCGTGATCTATAAACTTCGCAAGGATAAGCAAGGCAATTGGAAGGCGTACAATCTCGAGATCGAAGGATTGAGCGTGGTAAAGAACTTTCGTACCGATTTTAATTCGGAAATCAATTCCAAGGGTTTAGACGCACTGATTGCGCGACTCGAAAAAGAGCAGGCGGAGCGTCGCGCCGAAGCGGCCGCAAATTGATGCCGGCGGAACTCAGGGCTGCGACACAAGCTGGCCACTATCAGTTGCTCGGTAGTGTGACCTTTGAAAACGTGCATACCCTGGCGCCTCTGCAACTGGAACCCAATAATGGTCAGTGCCATATCGATCTGAGTGGTCTGGAGGAAGCCGACAGCAGCGTGTTGGCATTGCTGGTCGGCTGGTTGCGACGCTTGCATGAACGCCACAGTCAATTGGAGGTGGCGGGTTTATCACCTGCACTGCGTTCGTTGATTCATTTGTACAATTTAGAGCCTCTGTTTCCCGCAGCCATGGGAAATCCTGCGTGATAGCCACTGATGCACCCGAGCGCTGCGGCGCGTGCAATGGTGTACCCAGGTTCTGCGTTACGGTATAGTCCCCCCTTTTTTCGCCGTCCCGGTGGTCTGTCGGTGCTCCGTAGCGTCTTCTCTAACCGGCTTTGTGCTTGGATGCTGTTGGTTTCAGTTCCTGCATACCGGCTTTGTCTTCAGAGAGATAACGTGCTTATAACGCATTGATATTACGTCTCGATCAATGGAAAAACTACTCATCTCAGGTGGCCAACCCCTCAATGGCGAGGTCAAAATTTCCGGGGCGAAGAATGCGGTGCTTCCGATTCTTGCCGCCACTCTGCTCGCCGACTCTCCATCGCGCATCAGTAATGTGCCACATTTGCGGGATGTGACCACTACCATGCGCTTGCTGGGGCAGTTGGGCGCTTCTCTTACGGTGGATGAAACAATGTCCATCGAGGTTGACCCCACCACCGTCACCACCACCTTGGCACCTTATGATCTGGTGAAAACCATGCGTGCCTCAATTTTGGTTTTGGGGCCTTTGGTGGCTAAGCAGGGATATGCTGAAGTGTCATTACCGGGCGGGTGTGCAATCGGTGCTCGGCCAGTCAATCTGCATATCGATGGGTTGCGCGCCATGCAGGCGGACATTGTGGTTGAAGATGGCTATGTCAAGGCCCGTGCAGAACGTTTGCAAGGGGCGCGCATTGTGATGGATCTGGTCAGCGTGACCGGTACGGAGAACCTGTTGATGGCCGCTACCCTGGCTGAGGGGGTGACCGTTATCGAAAATGCTGCTCGTGAACCCGAGGTCGTGGATTTGGCAAACTATCTGCAACAGATGGGTGCCAAAATCGAAGGTGCGGGCACGGATACCATTGTGATCGAAGGCGTGGAACGTTTAACCGGTTGTGATTACACCGTGCTGCCAGATCGCATCGAGACAGGCACTTTTCTTGTCGCCGCGGCGATGACTGGAGGACACGTTCGCGCGCGAAATGTTCAATCCCATACCTTGGATGCAGTGCTCGCCAAGCTTCAGGAAGCGGGAGCTGAGCTCGCTGTCGATCCCGATACTATTGAGCTGAATATGCGCGGGCGCAGACCCAAAGCGGTCAATATCCACACCTCGCCGCATCCGGGTTTCCCCACCGACATGCAAGCGCAGTTTATGGCTCTCAACACTGTGGCCTCAGGTACCGCGACGGTAGTGGAAACGGTTTTTGAAAACCGCTACATGCATGTCCAGGAGATGTTACGCATGGGGGCCGACATTCGCCTTGAGGGGAATACCGCGATTGTTCGCGGGAAGGAGCGTATACTGGCGGCACCGGTGATGGCCACGGATTTGCGGGCATCGGCCAGCCTGATTTTGATGGGTCTGGTCGCGCGAGGAGAGACCTTGGTCGACCGAATCTATCATATCGATAGGGGCTATGAGCGGATTGAGGAAAAGCTTTCACAACTCGGTGCCGAGATACGGCGCCTACCGGGATAATCGAGATGCAAGACAAGCTAATTATCGCGCTTTCCAAGGGTAGAATTTTTAAAGAAACACTCCCATTCTTAAAGGCAGCTGGAATCGAACCCGAAGATGATCCCGAGCACAGCCGGAAATTGATTCTCGATACCAATCAGGAGGATGTCAAACTTCTGGTAATACGTGCTACTGATGTACCCACCTACGTGGAGCATGGCGGTGCAGATCTAGGGGTCGCCGGTAAAGATGTCCTGATGGAGCATGGCGGATCGGGCGTATACGAACCGTTGGATCTTAGAATCGCCCGATGTCGTCTCATGGTTGCAGGGCAGCCAGATGTCGATCTCGAAGGGAGTCGGCGATTGCGTGTAGCGACTAAGTTCGTGAACAGTGCGCGTCGCTATTTTGCCGATAAGGGGCAACAAGTCGAAGTCATCAAGCTATACGGTTCCATGGAGCTTGCACCATTGGTGGGCTTGGCAGATTGTATTGTAGATTTGGTCGATACGGGAGGGACGCTCAAGGCAAATGGACTGGTGCCGCTGGAGCATATTTGCGATATCAGTTCCAGGTTGATCGTCAATAAGGCCAGTATGAAGATGAAACAGGCGCGGGTGCGGCAATTAATGAATGCCATGAGCGCCGTAGTACCAAGAGGTGATTAGATGACCATAGCGGCCGCTACCCAGCCCCAGCCGCAGACCGATGATCTGCGGATCAAGGGCATCAAAGAAGTGCGTTCTCCCGATGAAGTGCGCTCTGATTATCCGCTCACACCCGAAGCCGCGCAGACCGTTGCGCAGACTCGACGTGCCATCCACAACATTCTGCAGGGGAGGGATGATCGCCTACTGGTTATCGTCGGGCCCTGCTCGATTCATGATCCGCAAGCCGCATTAGAATATGCCGATCGTTTGTTGAAAATCAGAGAACGGCTCAAAGACGACCTGGAAATCGTGATGAGGGTCTATTTTGAAAAGCCCCGTACCACCGTCGGATGGAAGGGTCTGATCAATGACCCCGACCTCGATGGCAGCTTTAAAATCAACAAGGGGCTGAATACCGCGCGCGAGCTGTTGTTGACCTTGAATCATCGGGGTATGCCCACCGCTACTGAGTACCTTGATCTCATTAGTCCGCAGTATGTGGCGGATTTGATCAGTTGGGGGGCGATTGGTGCTCGCACGACGGAAAGCCAGGCTCACCGGGAGCTGGCCTCAGGTTTGTCGTGCCCGGTAGGGTTCAAGAATGGCACCGATGGCAATATGCAAATCGCTGTGGATGCGATTGCTTCGGCCTCGCGGCCACACCATTTTCTTTCCGTTACCAAAGCCGGGCATTCCGCAATCTTTTCCACTACGGGAAATGATGATTGCCATGTTATTTTGCGTGGTGGTAATGGGGAGCCCAACTATGCAGCACCATTCATTGAGCAGGCTGCCGAGCAACTGCAGCGTGCAGGGTTGGAACCACGTTTGATGGTGGACTTTAGTCACGCCAACAGTCGCAAGCAGCATGAGCGGCAGACCCTGGTCGGCGAGGAGGTTGCACGTCAGATTGCAAGTGGTGATCAGCGCATTATGGGGGCAATGATTGAAAGCCACCTCAAAGGCGGGCGGCAAAACAATGTGCCGGGCAAACCTCTGGAGTATGGGGTGAGCATTACCGATGCCTGTCTTGCATGGGACGATACCGTGCCTTTGCTGGAACGCTTGGCCGACGCGGTCCGTCAACGCCGGGAGCACTCAGGCTCATGACACTCCAGATCAAACGGTTGACGACCCAAGACTCTGATTTCTATCCCCAACTGAAGGAGATGCTGGCCTGGGAAAGTGTTTCGAACGCTCGGGTCTTTAGCGTGGTAGAGGAGATTTTGCAGGCTGTGCGTCTTCGGGGAGATGAGGCGTTACTCGAGTACACCCGACGTTTTGATGGGCTCGATGTCTCTCATGCTCAAGAATTGGTGTTGTCTCAGACACGTTTGCAACAGGCATTGGACGCTATTGGTGATCCACAGCGAGATGCGCTGGAGGCGGCTGCAGTGCGAATCCAGCAGTATGCGGAACATCAACGCCTGGCGTCCTGGTCCTACGAGGAAGCGGATGGCACGGTACTGGGGCAACAGGTTCAAGCACTGGATAAAGCCGGTTTGTATGTGCCCGGCGGTAAAGCGGCATATCCTTCTTCTGTCTTGATGAATGCGATTCCTGCCAAAGTGGCTGGGGTCCAGGAGCTGGTGATGGTCGTGCCCACACCAAACGGCGAAATCAATGAACTCGTGCTGGCTGCGGCAGCAGTGGCGGGGGTAGACCGCGTGTTTACTGTGGGAGGCGCACAGGCGGTTGCAGCGCTTGCCTATGGTACAGAGACGGTACCTGCCGTAGATAAGATCGTCGGACCCGGCAATATTTATGTGGCGACAGCAAAACGAATGGTTTTTGGCACGGTGGGGATCGATATGATCGCCGGACCATCGGAGATTCTAGTCATCTGCGATGGGCAGACCGATCCCGAATGGATTGCAATGGACCTTTTTTCTCAGGCCGAACATGACGAGGACGCGCAAGCAATTTTGCTCTGTCCTGATCAGGATTATATAGACCAAGTGGTCGAGCATATGACGGGCTTGCTGCAGAGCATGCCCCGCGCGGACATCATTGCCGCCTCCCTGCAAAATCGCGGAATCATGATCACTTGCCGGGATCTTGAGGAAGCCATTGAAGTAGCCAACGAGATTGCACCTGAGCACCTTGAGTTGTCGGTAGAGAATGCACCGGTACTGGCAAAGAAAATTCGCCATGCAGGCGCAATATTCATGGGGCGTTATACCGCTGAGTCGCTGGGGGATTACTGCGCCGGTCCAAACCATGTATTGCCAACCTCGCGCACGGCTCGTTTTTCTTCGCCCTTGGGTGTGTATGATTTTCAGAAACGCTCAAGCCTGATTGGATGCTCTGCACGCGGCGCGGCCAGCCTCGGTGAGGTAGCCTCTACCCTTGCACGTGGAGAAGGTTTGATCGCGCATGCCCGTTCTGCGGAGCTGCGTATAGCACAGGAGTGAGCATGACGCAGACAGCGTCTCACCCGTCGGAGCAGGACTACGTGATGCGTTGGATACGCCCTGATATTCGCGCATTACACGCGTATCACGTGCCATCTGCTGCTGGGCTAATTAAACTGGATGCCATGGAAAATCCTTACACATGGCCCGAGGCGTTGGTGGAAGAGTGGCTCCAACACCTGCGCAATACCTCGGTTAACCGCTACCCGGATCCTGCTGGGCGCCAGCTGGTAACACGTCTGCGTAGCGTGATGCAGATACCTTCAGATCAGGCTGTGCTATTGGGGAATGGCTCGGATGAACTGATTCAAATGATGATAATGGCTGTTGCCGGGTCCGACAATGTGATTATGGCGCCCGAGCCTGGCTTCGTCATGTATCGCATGATTTCCGGTTTTACCCAAACGCGCTATCAAGGAGTGCCTCTTGATCCCGAGCACTTCGAACTTCCACTCGACACTTTTCTGGCCGCGATGGAAGAACATACGCCGGCCATTGTGTTTCTGGCTTATCCTAACAATCCCACGGGTAATCAGTGGGAAAGAGCATCGATTGAGGCCATAATTACAGCGGCTCCGGGGTTGGTCGTCATCGATGAGGCTTACGCGCCTTTTGCGTCAGATAGCTTTATGGGAGATCTGGGCAGATTTCCCAATCTTTTGATAATGCGGACGTTTTCCAAGCTGGGTCTGGCGGGATTGCGACTTGGCTATCTGTGTGGACCACCGGCGCTTATTCAGGAATTCGATAAAATTCGTCTGCCTTACAATATTAATACGTTAACTCAGGTGACCACAGACTTTGCATTGAGTCACATGGATGTTTTCTCAGCGCAAGCGGCGCTGATCAAGACCTCGCGTCAAGCACTTGCCACGGCTTTGGCGCAATTTCCGGCGCTGGAGGTTTTCCCCAGCGAAGCCAATTTTATCCTGGTGCGTAGCTTGACGGGGAAAGCCGATGCGATCTTCGAGCAATTGCTCGATCAAGGCGTCCTGGTCAAAAACCTTTCACCCCAAGGGGGGGCACTGCGGGATTGTTTGCGCATCACAGTGGGTACCGAGGAAGAAAATGCACGCTTTCTCACGGCCTTGGAGATAGCGCTTAACCCCGGTAGCTGATAGCCCGCGTGCTGACGGGGATTGGTTCGTGCAACTGCTATCCGCTGGGCTTAATGGGGCGAAGGCTGACTTCAGTGGTAGCGGAGATTCGATTGCCGCGACGCAGGCCGGAGATTGTCAGTAGCGTCCCGGGTGGGCTGCGGGCAATTATATTCAATGCTGCCCGGGCGTTGCGAATCGGTTCGTGATTGATACTCAGGAGTATATCTCCCGCCCGAAATCCCGCCTGATCTGCAGGTCCTCCTGGTAATACCTTGGTGATCATGACCCCAATCCCGCCGGGGATGCGATACTGCTCCACCCATTTAGTTGGGACATTACTGCCCTCCACCCCGAGCCAGCCACGGATGACCTGTCCATGCTCGATAATCTGTTCCATGACGTCTTCGGCCAGATGGATCGGAATTGCAAATCCAATCCCTTGGGATACGCCATTTTGGCTGACGATGGCGGTATTGATGCCGACGATCTCTCCCAGCGAATTGACCAAGGCGCCGCCGGAACTTCCCGGATTGATGGCTGCATCTGTTTGAATGAAGTCCTCGAAGGTATTGAGACCCAGCTGATCTCTGCCCACCGCACTGATGATTCCTTGAGTAACGGTTTGTCCAACCCCGAGCGGATTACCGATGGCGAGTACGATATCGCCCACGCGCAACGGTTGTTGATTGGTTTTTAATGGGGCGGGGAGACTGGTGGAGTCCACCTTGAGCACCGCTAGGTCTGTTTCGGGATCAGCGCCGATGGCGCGTGCGGGCCGTTGTGTGCCATCTGGTAGTGAGACCCGTATCTTGGTGGCATTCTGGACCACATGGTTATTGGTCAAAATATAACCATCGGCGTGCATGATGACGCCAGATCCCAGGCTTGTGAGCTTGTGACGGCCTGCGATCACACCACGCTCCAATTGGTTGGGAACGCCATTCATCGTGCTGGGTTCGATTTCTTTGACCGTGTAGATACTGATGACATTGCCGAGCGTCAGAGATACGGCTTCGGCAAATGAAGCCGGTGTGCGTACCGGTTCGCTGGACACTGTCTGCGTATTTTCTAGCTGGGGTCTGCTGTATCCAAACTGCTCCGGGAACAGCACCAGCAGCATAAACGCAAGCGCGAGACCCAGCACGATCATTTGATAGATGAAATGCAATGTTCTTGGCAAGGCGCTTGGGCTCGGCTACGCTGACTGATTCTGTTGGCTAAGGGGGTGATAGTTCATGGTTGCTTTAAACTCTCTACTATCTCATTGTAATACATTGCTCGCGGTTGAGCGGTTTCGAGATTACTGTCCCAATGGGTTGCAGGTGGAGGGACGCCGGGAAATACAACGTATCATCTCGGGCGTGAGCGCATGTCAGGCTCTGCTGGATCGCGCTGTGATAGCGCGTGCAGATTTGATTCTCGTGCATCATGGGTATTTTTGGAAGGGCGAAAATGCCTGTGTGACAGGGATTAAACGTAAACGTCTGCAGACCTTGTTGCGGCATGAGCTGAATTTACTGGCCTACCATCTGCCATTAGATGCACATGCAGCCCTGGGGAATAATGCGCAACTTGGTGAGCGCCTCGGGTTTCAGGTTGAAACACCGTTGACTGAGGAAGGCATTGGTTTGCTGGGCCGGCCCCAGCAGGCGTCGTTGACGGGGCGTACTCTGGCATCTCATTTAGCGCGGGTTTTACGGCGGGAGCCACTATTCATTGGCGATCCAGAACGTCCTGTGACGCGTGTTGCGTGGTGTACAGGGGCTGCGCAAGGTTATATTGAGCAAGCGATCGAGCAAGGAGCCGATGCCTATATTAGCGGTGAAATCTCTGAACAAACCGTTCATATTGCGCGAGAGGCAGGGATCTTGTACTACGCTGCCGGGCATCATGCGACCGAGCGTTACGGCGTGATGGCGCTGGGTGCGCATCTGTCTTCGACCTTTGACATCGTGCATGAATTTATCGACATCGAGAATCCCGTTTAGATTATAGTGGCAGAGTCCCCTTGCGCTGAGAGGGTTCGCATCGACGTACTACGCGGCGAGACAATCTGCGCGCCAGAATTAATCAGAGCTTCCTTAAAGCGGCTGCGCGCGCGGGGCATCTGCCGCGCTAGTCAACCTCATTGATTCGTTCCGATAAAAATGATTGCGGCAACGGATAATGCCTAGAGATTTATCCAACCCATTGTTGCGGTAGAGAAAACAGGCCTGCAGCTTAGGTTGCCTGGTTTGTAGTGACAGTCATGTGTTTTTGAGTAAGGTTAATCGATGCTTGCGACAACGCTTGTGCAGTTGCTGAGACTCAATACCGCAGGCTCCAGGGAGAAAGTAAACGGAGCGGCTTTCTTCAAGGCATTCAGCCCCAAGAGATTCCGCGTGTTCGAGGGTGTTTCAGCGACATCGATATCGCGTATGATGCAACCGCCCAGGGTGAGTTCTTTGACTTTGTAGACTGGCAAAACACAAATATCGCCATTGGCCAGAATACCTTCCACTTCTCCGGTGCGGATGGCGTGACCGGATCTGAGCAGATGGTGGATCAAGTCTTTGTTCAGTGCGGTGTAGCCCGCGCCTGTATCGACGAGTAAATCGAACTGTTGATTGCCCGCCGAGGCATCCACATAAAATGTCGCGGTGCCTTTCTCTTTCATGGGCACAATGGTAGCGACGTCCTGCGCGAGACCAAAGTTTGAAAAGAGCAGTGCGAGTATGATGAAGGTGAGTCTGAGCACTATCGTCTTCTCCTGGGCGCGGTGGATCGCCCGATAAACGGTGGATTTCGAGACCTTAGCACTGTTATCGAGCCGCGCTCAAGTAAAAACAAGCAGACTGATAAACGGTGCAGATTTTGGGCGTGAGCGGTTGGTTGGCTGACAACGCGAGTACATCGTCCAGTTTAAACTGGCGGACTCAGTTATCCTGACCGCATTTCTCGGTAGGCGCACTTCGCAGGTAATCGCTGGCTATTGCGAAGATCCGCCACGCAGAAGTGGGCGATTTTGCGCCGCAAGATGCCGTGTTACGAATTGATCGGAGCTTCCTTAAGCTAGACGATGTACTAGTACCTCGTCCAGCTTAAAATGACGGGCGCAGTTGTCCTGTCTGCATGCCTGGGTAGGCGCACTTCGCAGGGAATGGTTGTTCCCTTCCC
>JANTGD010000011.1 GCA_024763135.1 Thiotrichales bacterium
TCATCACCAATAAGGTGACCACGAGTTTTTCCGATTCACCATCCACACCAATATCTTACGCGTCTTTTTTGCGCCCAACTGAGGTTTTTAGGTTAAAATGACGGACTCAGCGCTTTTGTGATGCTGCGCATCAAGGCGCAGTGCGCAGGCAATGGCAGCGTCCTTGGCAAGCACTGCAGCACCCAGGCGCAGCATCACAAAAGCGCCCAAAGGGTTGCCCGGTTTGCGTCCCTGACGTTGTTGCACTCCTTGTGAAGGGAACAACCATTCCCTGCGAAGTGCGCCTACCCAGGCATGCAGACAGGACAACTGAGTCCGTCGGTTTAAACTGGACGATGGACTCGCGCATTTCAGAGGTTAGCCGAGTGGTTACAGATACTCTAAAGTCAGTCGCTGCGAGTAGCCCGGCGACTGCGTTATGCGCAACATTAGTCGCGATCGAGCGTACTTATCACACTCGGCTCCGGAAATCGCTTACTTGGCATTTGCTGCCAACCCCGCGCGATGGCCTCGCGTAATCGCAGACTCACCGTGTAAGGGTCTTGCGCCTTGGTCAGCGCTGAAATCATGGCAATGCCATCGGCACCGGCAGCGGCGACTTGTTCCGCTCTGGTGACATCAATGCCCCCGATCCCGACCAATGGATAGTCCAGGCGCTGGCGCCAAAAACGCAAATTCTCTAGACCCTGGGGAATCCAGGGCATCGCTTTACTGTCGGTGGGATAGATCGGGCCAATGGCGAGATAGGACGGTCGGAGCGCGTGTGCACGCGCAAGTTCATACCATGCATGGGTGCTCACGCCCAAGCGCAGGCCGGCTGCTTCGATGGCGTCGATATCGGCGTTCTTCAGATCGTCCTGACCGAGATGCACACCATAGGCACCCAATGCAATGGCCTGTTCCCAATAATCGTTAATAAACAAACGCATGCCAGTTGCGCGTGCAAGAGAAACTGACTGCGCGATTGCTGCCCGCAAAGCGTCTCCCTGCAGCGTCTTAATACGCAATTGTGCGGTGTCGACGCCCCACTCACACAGTTTCCGCACCCAGGCCACACTGTCCACGACCGGATACAGTCCAAGCCGTGGTTGATTGCACTGAGGAAAACTGGGTCGCTCAGGAATCGGAGCGTCGCTCAGCCAGGGTAAATCCCGTTGTTCCGCAGGCCAACCCTGCGGATTGACCGGTCCACGTCCCTGACCCGCGGCGTACCCCACACGCAGCGCCCGATTAACGACCGCTTTGGCAATCACCACCGCGTCCCGCACCACGAACCCTTGCGCCAACGCAGCCGCTAAAGCCGCAGCATGGGTACAGCCACTACCATGATGATGCTGCGTAGGAATACGCCTGGTATGTAGCCAAAAAGCAAAACCCTCTCCTAAAACATAATCGATGGCGTGCCGCCCCGCGCTATCTCCCCCCGTAATGACCACAGTTGTCGCGCCAAATTCACGCAGGCGCCGCGCGGCGGCTTCAATCTGCTCGGGATGATCGGTAGGCAGCCCGGTTAATTGCGCGGCCTCTCTCACATTCGGCGTCACCGCCGTTGCGAAGGGAAACAATTGCTCGAGTAATTGCCGGCTGGCATCGGCATCGAGAAATGAGGTACCCGAGCTTGATTCCAGAACTGGATCGATCACCAGCTGCGGTGGTGTGGTTTGCGCAACCAGATACGCACGCAATTGCTCAATTGCCGCCGCGGTGAGCAACCCCGTTTTGATGACCTTCGGAGGCAAATCGTCCGCAAGCGCCTGGAATTGCTGCCCGATAGCCGCAGCCTCAACCGGCATCACAGCATCTACGCGGCAGCTGTTTTGAGCAGTCAGCGCAGTGATCATACTGCAGCCATGCACGTCCAGTGCATGAAAAGTCTTCAAGTCTGCCTGGATGCCCGCGCCACCCCCGCTGTCGCTGCCGGCCACCGTCCAAACGATTGGGTGTTGATTCATCTAAGCGGCTCCTGGTGCCAAAATGGCGTGCCCACCACGGGAGTAGACGGCACCGCGCGCTCCTGCACCGGCATCAGCCCTGCCGTATAACCCATACGGCCACTCTCGATTGCAAGCCCGAAAGCACGCGCCATCCTGACCGGCTCATGCGCTTGCGCCACCGCAGAATTGAGCAGGACCGCGTCATAACCCAATTCCATCGCCCGCGCAGCATCCGAGGGCGCGCGGATACCCGCATCGACGATCAAGGGAATATCGGGAAAACGAGCACGCAAAGTGCGTAATGCATAGGGATTGAGCAAGCCCTGCCCTGAGCCGATCGGTGCGCCCCAGGGCATCAAAATGCGACAGCCAACCTCTACCAGACGTCGGCACAACACCAGATCATCGGTACAGTATGGGAATACCTCAAAGCCCTCAGCCACCAGCTGGCGGGCTGCCTCCACCAACTCAAAGGGGTCTGGTTGCAGGCTATAGTCATCACCAATGACTTCGAGCTTGATCCAATGTGTGCCAAACACCTCGCGCGCCATTTTTGCCGTGGTAATGGCTTCGCGTGCGCTATGACAACCTGCGGTATTGGGTAGTAGCCGACAACCGCTGTCACGAATCAATGCGTAAAACTCGTTATGCTGCACCTCGCCTGGCATTTGTCGGCGCAATGCGACAGTGATCACTTCGGCAGCCGATGCATGAATCGCATCGCGCAACGCCAGGGGGGACGGATAGCCCGCCGTGCCAAGAAAAAGCCGACTGTTGAGTTCGACCCCTGCAATGTTCCAAGCCATATCACCCTCCAAAAATTGGTGCGACCACTTCTACCCGATCACCTTCGGACAAGACCGTATCCGGGTACGCCTCGCGCAACACAAACTCCATGTTCAAGGCCACCGCATGGCGGCCTTCGGTGTATCCCAGCGTCTCCAAAAATTCCGCCAGCGTCGTGCCTGGCGCAATCTGCATGGGTTCATCATTGAGCAATATTGCCAGCATCGTCATGTTCCGGTGCGCTCCAGTTGGGGGCGGCCCACCCCCGCCAGGGCCTGCTCCACCAGTGCAGGCGCCAAGAGATAACCATGGCGAAACAGTCCATTGATCCGGGTCACGACCCCGGCGGTTTCAAGCACTGGCAGATTGTCCGGCAAAGCGGGTCGCAGGTTGGTCTCGGTATGAACAATGCGCGCTTCGGCCAATGCTGGATTGATCGAATAGGCGGCAGATAAAAGTTCCAGGGCACTCCTCACCGATATAGGGGAGCGATCTTCACTTTCGATTTCACTCGCGCCGATTAATAGGCGATCGTCCTCTCTGGGTACCAGATAGAGCCGGTAACGCGGATGCATAATCCGTACCGGGCGATGCAAACGTATTTCAGGCGCCTGTAACCAAATGACCTCACCGCGCACGCCACGCAATGTCTGCAATTCCGGGCGCCCACCCATGCCGCGCACGTCAAATACCCAGTCATAGGCCTGCTGAGTACCGTTTTGCAACTCAATCAATCCAGCGTCGTGAATTGCGGCCACGGGCTGCTCCCAATGCCAATCAACTTCTGTGCAAGCCCGCAACAGCACATCCATCACCGCTTGCGCATCGACATGGCCCTCCTCAGGAAAATACCACCAAGGCCCCGCAACTCGAAGATCGGGCTCCAGCGCCACACGTTGGGATTCGTCCAGCGGGGTAAAATTGCTACCCCCCGGAACGCGTGCATTAATCCGATTGACCAGCGAAGTCGCGCTGGCGGCATCCTGTGCGTGCGCCGCCAGAATACTCCCCGCACGAGCAAACAAGATCGGCTCTGGCAACGCCTCTATCAGCATTGGCCAAAGTTCGAGAGAGCGCTGCCCCAGCGAAAACACGGTCGCATCGCCACTTTCGAGTTCAGCATAGGGAGACAACATTCCCGCTGCAGTAAAACCTGCTGCGTGGCGTACAGCCGGCGCATCCGCTTCGAATACATCGACCGCATGTCCCTCACGCGCCAATTGGAACGCCAATAGGCGTCCCAACAAACCAGCGCCGGCAATGCCGATTTTCAATCTTGTAGTGTCTCTCATGGCAGCTTCGGATCATCGTTCGCCACGTAAATTTCTCCTCCCGAAGCCTGAAAACGTGCCGACTGTTCCTGCATCCCCTTGACCAGCGCTTCCTCTTCCGCCACGCCCAGCTGTTGCGCATAGTCGCGTACCTCCTGGGTAATTTTCATCGAGCAGAATTTTGGACCACACATTGAACAAAAATGCGCCACCTTGGCTGAATCCTTGGGTAAGGTCTCATCGTGAAATTCACTCGCGGTCGATGGATCGAGTCCTAAATTGAATTGATCCTGCCAGCGAAATTCAAATCGTGCTTTGGACAAAGCATCGTCGCGAGCACGGGCTCCCGGATGCCCTTTTGCCAGATCCGCGGCATGCGCAGCAATTTTATAAGTGACGATTCCTGTTTTAACATCCTCTTTATTGGGTAACCCCAAGTGCTCCTTGGGCGTGACATAACACAACATGGCCGTGCCATACCAACCAATCATAGCGGCGCCAATGCCCGAAGTGATGTGATCGTAACCCGGTGCAATATCAGTAATCAGCGGACCGAGGGTATAAAACGGCGCCTCATGACAGTGTTCCAACTGCTGATCCATATTTTCCTTGATCATATGCATGGGTACATGCCCCGGCCCCTCGATCATCACCTGAACATCATGCCGCCACGCAATTTCAGTCAGCTCGCCCAATGTCTTGAGCTCGGCAAACTGCGCGGCATCATTGGCATCCGCCTGCGAACCGGGGCGCAGCCCGTCACCCAGTGAAAAGCTGATGTCGTAAGCCTTCATAATTTCGCAGATTTCCTCAAAATGTGTGTAAAGGAAATTTTCCTGGTGATGTGCGATACACCATTTAGCCAGTATCGAACCTCCCCGCGATACAATACCAGTGACCCGCCTGGCCGTTAATGGGATATAAGCCAGCCGCACGCCTGCATGAAGGGTAAAATAATCGACACCCTGTTCGGCCTGTTCGATAAGCGTGTCGCGAAACACCTCCCAGCTTAAATCTTCCGCTACACCATTGACTTTTTCGAGCGCCTGATAAATCGGCACAGTTCCAATGGGCACGGGAGAATTGCGTAGTATCCAGTCACGCGTGGTATGAATATTTTTGCCCGTCGACAAATCCATTACTGTATCGGCCCCCCAGCGCGTGGCCCATACCATTTTTTCGACTTCTTCTTCAATACTGGAGGTGGTTGCCGAATTGCCAATATTCGCGTTAATTTTTACGAGAAAATTCCGCCCGATGATCATGGGCTCAATTTCCGGATGGTTGATATTTGCGGGAATTATGGCTCTACCGGCAGCAATTTCGCTGCGCACAAATTCCGCCGTAATCGTTTCCGGCAGTCGTGCGCCCAGGGCCTGCCCCTGCAATCGCTGCTCGCGAGATTCATCTGCCAGATATTGTTGCATCCATGCGCGCTTTTGATTTTCCCGAATTGCCACAAACTCCATTTCCGGCGTTACGATGCCGCGTCGCGCATAGTGCAACTGCGTTACATTTGCGCCCGCTTTAGCGCGCAAGGGCTGTCGCAGTAGACCACTGGCGCCCGCTACCGCAGCATGGGCCTTGCTTGCATCTGCATGCCCATTGTCTCGTGGATCGACAATTCGACCAGCGTACGACTCGACGTCGCCACGCTCTGCAATCCATGCTTTACGCATCGGCGCAAGCCCGCGGGTGACATCGATTTCAATGTCCGGGTCGGTGTACGGCCCAGAGGTGTCGTACACGGTGACGGTTTCTCCATTGGTCAGGGAGATTTCACGCATGGGAACTTGAATAAAGTCGTGTAACTGCCCTTTGACGTATATTTTTTTTGAGGCAGGCATGGGCTCACGCGTAATGGCGGCGGAGCCGGACTGAAAGCTAGGGGAATCGAAAACGGCGCTCATTGAAATCTCCAAAATAGTTCGGAGGAGAGCGCAAACGGACGCATCTTAGGCTCTTCCCTCCGCCGGCACTAACCGGATCAGGTTCAACGGGTTCGATGGCCTACCATCGTCTCAGCGCCTACAGCGCACCCCGAGAGTAATGAAACGAGCTGGGTTAACCGTCAAAGCATGCAACCCGGCTCTGCCCAAGAGCATAGAAGAACAGCAAGCGATATTCAAGCGCCCTGCCAGAACACGTACGCCGCCATACTAAGAAGCCGTTGACAAGCGTTAAACGCAATCCTCGTAAACTGAGTGAGCAGCAGTGCTCCAAAATGATGGCTTTTCCAAGCTAGCCGGCGCAGGCAACGTTATTCCCTGCCAAGCTGGGGGCAATTCCGTGAATGAGCGCCCCAATCAGCGACTGCTGCATTGCAGTCCCTGAAAAGCGCTTGCGCCATCCCCTGCGGACTGTGCCTCACATTGGCTGATCAGGGCCACCCTGCACCCAGTATCAACCCGGCACCATAATCTGTCGTGTTCAGCGGTGCTGTGCGCCTCTGCGGCATGCGCCTGGATAGGGGCGATGCCTGAGGCTCTGAATACGGCATATTATGGTGCTGGGTTAATAAGACAAGGTGAGCGGAGTACTTGTCACGAGACGAAGTGGAAACGTTTAACCTAAAAACCTCAGTTGGGCGCAAAAAAGACGCGTAAGATATTGGTGTGCTTGGTGAATCAGAAAAACTCGTGGTCACCTTATTGGTGATGAGAGGTTTTTCTGATTTGCCAAGTGCTCCAAGAGCTTGCGTGGACTTTTGTGATCCAACTGAGGTTTTTAGGTTTAATGGGCCTGCACCCAGCGCACAATATCGCCCGCACCCATTGCACCCGGTTGCCTCGCAACTTCCTGTCCACCCCTGAATACCGCCAGCGTTGGAATACTCTGAATGCGAAATTGTGCGGCAATATTCCTCGCTTCCTCAGTATTTACCTTGGCCAGTCGATAGTAGGGTTCGAGTTGCCCTGCGGCTTGTTGAAATGCCGGCGCCATCATTTTGCACGGACCACACCAAGGCGCCCAGAAATCAACCACCACAGGTATATCATTCCGTGTGATATGTTTTTGGAAATTGCGCTCTGTCAATTCTATCGGTTGCCCGGTAAACAAAGCTTTATGACATTTTCCACATTTTGGATTGTCACTCAAACGCTCCTGGGGAATACGGTTGACCGCACCACAGTGCGGACACACGATATGCTTTGCATCACTCACGGTTTTTCTCACCTCACTTAAACGATTACTTTAGTTAAAACACGTGTAACTACTCAGTGAGCAGTCATACATCTAGTCACTACTCAGCTCACCCCTGAAATGCGCCGGCGCTACGTTAAAAATGGTCATTGACTGGTGTAAACTCACTTTTTTCGCCTTGGTCTAACGTTTTTCAGAGGTTATCTGCGCAGTGATTAATGGTTGCATAAGTTCTTGCGCATCACACCCTTCGCCCTCAAAGAGGCTGTCGCAAAAGCGCTAGCTTTGCGACAGCCTCCTACAGCACAGGGACGTGCTACCAGAAACAACGACCACAAATCGTCGTTTCTGTGAGGAAAGGAAAAATCATACTTTTCCTTTCCACGTGGCCCAAAGTCCTGGGCGGGCTTTTGCGCCACTTTCCTCAAAGGGAGCGGGCGGTGTGCGGGTTAAATAACCAGCAAGAACTTATGCAACGACTAATCCTTCATTTCTTTTCAACCCGCTGAGTCGTTACTTTTTGCCTTCAACCAACACAAACTCCCGGCTGCAATAGGGGCATCGAGCGCGACCGTGTTGATCGAAAGCCAGATAAACGCGTGGATGCGCGAACACCAAACACTCCTCCGGTAAAGGACAACTCACAGGCAGATCCTGCTGCGTCACTTCCACACGCGAGGTCTGGATCGCGGGGTCGCAATGCGCTATCGACTTGTCAGGTGGCGCATTAGCCATCCCGGTTTTTTGATCAGCAGTCAAGTTCATCTCAGCTTTCCTCTTAGTGGTGCCAATATCTTTAGGAAGCTCTGATAAATTCTAGTGCGAGCAGATTGTGTTGAAAAATCATCCAGTTCACGGCGCGGATCGCAGGTAATAGCGGGCTATTGCGAAGATCCGCCACTTAGAAGTGGGCGATTTTGCGCCGCAAAGTGCCGTGTTACGAATTAATCAGAGTTTCCTTTATAGGGATACCTCAATCCAGCGCCTTTTGAATGTCACCTGCGTGACACTTCACCAGTATTCCTGGTTATACCGTTTTGTTGCGTTCGACTCGCCCCGATCACACTGTGTAATGCCCCTCTCAACAGTCAAGAAGAAGCCTCAGTTGGCGACTAGAACATTCACCGGCTGATTGCCATATAAATGGCAGGCTAAATCTGTGCGAATGTCACCTGAATGACAGAAAACTCAGTGCTCCAAACGTATCCTTTTTCGCAGATTGATAAGCCGAGCGCTTACCCCAAAACTAAGCATGTGTAGGTAGGGAAGCGCAGTTGAATCGGCTTGATTACCGTGATAGCGACGCCCAAGTGAAACTTCAAGCGCATGCTCGCGCAGTGAGCTGAATGAATCTTTCACTGCGTCGCTGCCCAAAAGGCAAAATTAACTAACTGAATGAGGAGAAGAGTGATGATTTCCAATATGTTACGTTTTCCCTTTTCCATGCTAGATGATGATTTCGACAGCTGGTTCTATCCAGAGTTGATGCGTGGTCCAGGACGCAGGGGTATGCCCGCAGCCTATCCGCCAATCAATATCGGCATGACTGATAAGGGTGTGGAAGCGTATTTGTTCGTGCCAGGGATGAATCCCGATGATCTCAACCTGGTGATTGAAAAGAACATGCTAAGTGTCGAGGGTGAGCGCAAACTCGCAGAAGACCAGGAAGAGACCGACGGTCAGGTTCGGCGTGAGCGGTTTGAAGGTAAATTCAAACGCGTCATCACGCTACCGGAAGACGTCGATCCCGAGTCTGCCGAAGCCATGTATAAAGATGGTGTGTTGCACATCAGCATCGCTAAACGGCCTGAGGCACAAAAGCGTCAAATTAAAGTTTCTGTACATTAAAGGAGGTGATCGAAATGAGTGACACCAGTAAATCAGTGACAACTCAGGACAAAACTGCACCCACTGAGGCAATGAGCAGTAAACGCGCCGAAGTAACGACCCTGAGACCTGCCACCGACATCGTGGAAGGTAAGGACGGTGTAACGTTGTATGTCGATCTTCCCGGCGTTTCAAAAGAGAGCTTGGATATCGATGTTGACCAGAACGTGCTCACTATTAAAGGGGGCATCAATCTGCATACACCTGAAGAGCTTGAACCGACCTATATGGACGTACATTCAGGTGTATTCGAGCGACGTTTCACCTTGGGCGAACAGCTCAATAGCGAAGGCATTCAAGCTGAGCTGAAACAAGGCGAGCTGAAACTGTTCATT
The DNA here is from genome assembly GCA_024763135.1 of Thiotrichales bacterium. Classification (GTDB taxonomy): domain Bacteria; phylum Pseudomonadota; class Gammaproteobacteria; order UWMA-0217; family UWMA-0217; genus JANTGD01. The sequence continues at coordinate 9,358 of JANTGD010000011.1, forward strand.
CCAAAGTCTGAGCAACACAAACCAAGAAAGATTGAGGTCAAGGTTGCCTAAGCAGGAGGTATATGATGAGAATGAGTGATCTTTCGAACCGGCTCAACCGGACCTGGGAATCCTTGAGTGAAGGCTGGTCGCATTTAATGAACCGGGCAGGCAATGCGTTGACGCACTTCCGTCCCGGCAAATCGGCAGAAGAGAAGTCACTGCCTGCAGGAACGCCTTCATGGGGTCTATTGAGCGCCAATGTCTTCGACGATGCGGATAAAATCGTCGTTGAACTCGAGGCCCCAGGCTTGAATGCGGATGACTTCGACGTCAATGTAGTGGAGAATGTGCTGATAGTCAGCGGTGAAAAGCACTTTGAAAAAGAAGAGACCAAAGGTGACTATCGCTTGTTGGAGCGTGCCTATGGGCAATTTTCACGCTCCATTCCGCTGGGTTACGAAGTCGACGCCGACAGTGCAAAAGCAACCTATAAAAAGGGTGTGCTCCGTGTTGAACTCAATAAGCGGCCCGACCAGCGCAGACGACATATCAAAGTCGCCTAATGCGTAGCCGTTTAAGCACAGCGGTAGCTGGCTACTGAATCTGTCAACGCTACTCTCCCCACCTACAGTTTGCAGGTGGGGAGAGTTGTTGAAACGCTTGCGATCGCCCAGCCTGTTTGAATTGTAGCCGAGGTGACGGCCGTTTCGCCTGTCACCAAGGCGCATGCAGTCTCAGAGCAAACGTGCACAAAGATAAAGATAAGGCAAACGACGACTCAAAGGCAGGTGTGCTGAGCGACTACGTAGCCAGCTGTTTTCTTTTAACTTTAGACCAATCCATACCGTGGAATATAAAGACTACTATCAAATACTCGGTGTATCGAAAGACGCTTCGCAGGACGATATCAAGCGGGCATATCGTAAGCTTGCGCGAAAATATCACCCGGATGTGAGTAAAGAAGCGGATGCTGAAGAACGCTTCAAGGAGGTCGGCGAGGCCTATGAGGTGTTGAAAGACCCGGAAAAACGCGCCGCGTACGACCAGTTGGGTGCCAACTGGAAAGCCGGACAGGAAGGATTCCGCCCCCCACCTGACTGGGATGCCGGATTCGAATTTCACGGGGGTGGATACACCAGCGAGCAAATGGGCGGTGGTGGCTTTAGCGATTTTTTTGAAACCCTGTTTGGGCAGCGCGGTGGTGGTGGCGGCTTTCGTTACAGCACCGGCGGTGCGGAGCATGCAGGCTTTCAAAGCCGTGGAGAGGACAGTCACGCTAAGGTTTATATTGATCTTGAGGATGCCTATCATGGCGCCTCCCGGGCCTTAACTCTGCGCTCCACCGTAATGGGCGAGGATGGGCGCCCGCAAATGAAAGAGCGGACGCTCAACGTTAAAATTCCCAAAGGCGTCAAAGAGGGGCAGAGCATTCGCCTCAAAGGTCAGGGTAGCCCTGGCTATGGTGGTGCGCCAGCGGGTGACTTATATTTGGAGATTGCCTTCAACCCTCATCCTTTTTACAAGATAGATGGCCGGGACGTCTCCCTAGAGCTGCCCGTTGCCACCTGGGAGGCAGCACTGGGAGCCACGGTTAAGGTGCCAACACCCAATGGCTTTGTCGATCTGAAGATTCCGCCTGCCTCATCCAGCGGCAAACGGATGCGCCTCAAAGGGCGGGGCATACCTGCTAAACAGCCGGGCGACTTTTACGTCACGCTCAAAATCGTGCTGCCAGACAAATTGAGCGATCAGGAAAAATCATTGTATGAATCCCTGAAAGAAGCATCGACCGGCTTTAACCCAAGAGCAAAACTGGGGGTTAAGTAATGGCACAGGATATATTTGATCTTTTGACAGGTGAACTGGTCGAACGCGAGCAACGAATCACTCTGGCAGAACTCTGCGCCTGCTGCCGGCAACCGGCCGAGCGCATGATTGCCTATGTGGAGCACGGCATTATTGAACCCGTCGACCCAGGCCGCACAACCTCACGATGGGAGTTCTCACGCGAAGACATGCTCAGAGCCCAAGCCGCTGCCCGCCTGCAGGCAGACCTGGGCATAAATCTGGCCGGTGCCGCATTAGCGCTCGAACTCCTCGACGAAGTCAAAGCGCTGCGCCGTCTGGTCAATGCAATGCAGCATGGCTGAGCCTACTCTAAATAATTAACCACTCCTCAGCTAAACTCTGAAATGCGTCAAATCAAAGCGAACGATGTGCTTTTACAAATGTACATCACCATTTGTTAACGCAGAGCTGGCGCATTTCAGGGACAATCTGAGCAGTTACAAAATTCAAGAGATGCAATCAGAAATCTCAAAACCGCGCTCAGCGCCCTACGATTAAATCGAGCGCTGAGCGCAGGTTTTTTTCATAGTAAAGCCCCTCATTCAGCAGGTCTCCGGGTGCTCAGATTAAAAGGCGAGCCGCAGCTTGCCCTGAAACATCCGGGACGCTCTGTATGAGGCTATGCCATGGATTGTCATAGCCATATCGTGGATCTGAGTAAAGAAGTTCGTTTCGCTGGGATTTTTACCTGCCTGACCTGAACCGCTTAGGATTCGACCGGTTCGTAGAGTGCTTCGAAGCGGGCTTTGCTCACGGCGTAGCCATCGCTGAGATCGGGGTTGTTATACACGAGGTAATCTCCCGCGTAATAGTCGGTGCTGCCTTCCTGGGTCTGGATGGTGCCCGCCTGTACTGCCACGATGGCGTAGACTTCTGCAAACTTGACATACACACCGGGGCTGAGTTGACGATAAGTTTTGGCAAATGAATCGCGCGAAACGGTGTAGGTGTCTCCTGCATTTTCCACAATCCAATCCCCTGGCCGACAGGTTTGCAGGGCACCCCATTTGCGGTAGGTAAAGCCTTCCGTATCGAGGTTGAGTTGTACCGCAGTGACATAGGAATCGGTTTTTCTACGATATTTTCTAACGGCTGCTTGCATACTCTTTCCCACTGCACCAGAACCATACTGTTGCGCGCTGTTGAATCGCCTCTCTTACTCCGCAGTGCCTTGGAGTACCGCTTCTGCCGCCTTTTGCAGCACACCAATTTGCTGTAACAGTTTTAACTGCCCCAACGCTGCATGTCGCGCAAATTCCGATGCGTTTTGTAAGGCCCCGGCATAGGCCTTGAGCACCCGTCCAGTACGTTCGGGCTGCCTTAGGAAACACAGATCTGCATGGCTGATACGTGCCCAGGTGAGTGCTGCTGTATCCTTTTCGCGGCGCAACGCCTGGGAGACGGCTTGCTCTACAACCAGCATCAACGCTGCTTTTTGTGTGCTGACCTTTTGCGCATACTCTGCTGCTGCTCCATCGCTGTCAAATAGATCCGGCCACGCCGCGTCCTGAGTCAAATCGGTGAGTATCGTGGCGAGAAACAAAGCATTGATACCGGGATAATAGGCATTGAGGTCTTCGAAGTAGGCATCGCGATAGGCCTCGTAGGCCTCCAGCAACGGCTGCGCCAACGCCGCCGCGCGTCGCTCGTGCAAGCTAGGCAATGCTGCAAATAACCGCTGCCAACGCGTTTTCTGGTTTCTGCCTTTGAGCGTCAAGGCCTCAATACGCTGCGCAGGAGCCAAGTCGGGCTGCGCCAGCAACCGCTCAATCGCCTGGTCGGATTTGACGAGCAAGGGCTCGGCCTGACTTTGCGCCTCGCGCGACAGTCGTTCGTACAAATTTGCCAACGCATCATTCGCTGCGACATCTTCGGGATACGCGTTACGAATCCGTTCCCACAACTGCGTAGCCGGCTGATACGCCCGCAATGCCCAAAGCGCCTTACCAACGCGCTTGTATCCCAACCATTGATACCGCTGCCCGTCGCAAGACGCCGCCAGTTGCATCAACGTTTGCACCTCCTTACCTGCCTCGGCCAGCTCGATCTGCTCGGCCAATTTGAGCGGCAACACCGTGACCCCATGCCAGTCGATTTCCGTGAGTTCCGGCAAAAGCCGGAAGACCGGGCTATCGGTGTTACGCTCAGCAGCCATTGAAGCTTCCAACATCTCGGTGAGATCGCGAACTGACTGCTCCGGTTGTGCAAGTTCGTAGCTCAAATACCGATCGGTCAACAGATCGAAAGGCATTGGTTGAGTGCTTGGCTTGCCACGAATCAAGAGTGTCGTGCGTTTGCGCAACGCATGCCGCAAACCCAGCTCATAAAACACATTGGCATTGTGCAGGGTCACATCACAGACCACGACATCAGCCTCAATAATGAGCGCAAACATATCCTCGCGGATATTACCCGACGCCACCAACTCTATCGTGGTGCTACCAGCCAGTCCCGCATTGCGCGCCGCCGGTGTAATCAGCTGGTCTTGTATCGCCTCGAAATCGACGTGGCGATCCTCGTCCAGCGGTTTGCTGCCAAACGGGCGGATCACAAACAGCCGGCCGCTGTGATTGCGCGTTGGCTCCTCTGCCGAATGCTCTGCTGCTGTCATTTATCCACCCATGATGCTCAAAATGGAAAGGACGGCAATTGGCAGAACCTGACTCCGACAATCCACAGTAAAGAGCGAGCAATGCTGAGTTCGAGTCATGACTTGGCCTGATCTGCTTTTTCCACCGCTTGCCAGTAGAGCTTCTGTTCCTCCGCGATAATCGATTCCAGCGCATCGATGTAGCGGCGGCGGGCCCCTGCCTCATCGGTGAATGCCGCATAGGGATTGGCGTTATACAGATACAAGCGTTGCTCGCGCTTCATGCGCTCCGAGGCTTTCCGATACTCCGGCCAAATTTCATCCCAGCGCCAGATTCGCATCACGCCCTGGGAAATGACGACGATCAAACCCAGAACGGCGCCGGCATAATCGCTCCAATGTGACGCGGGCGTAGGCTTGAACACCGGCAACAGGGCAATCAATCCGCCGCAGATGATCACCAGCAACGAAAACAATTGGGCGCGTTTTTTAAAGCGACTCGATTGCCGGCTGTACCAATTTCGCTGGGCTGTATATTTTTCTAACGCTTCGGCTGTCTCAGCACGTTCAACTTGATCACGCATAATAGGTTCTGCTCCCCTACACACGGCTTTCGCCGTTTAGCCGGCCGGAAAATGCTCAGCCTTGACGACCGAGTCGGCCAGCGCCTGCCCCACGGAACGCATCGCAGCGATACCGCTGACCGCATCCATTTTTTGTACCTCTTCCGGCTGCACTGCTGTCAGCCCCAGGCGATCGAGCCCCGCGCGGCTCAAATCCGGCGTATACCGCACGTAGCGAAATAATTTGTGCGGCACACTGCCCGCAGACTCCGGCCCCATCAGATCCCCCAACTCACGATCCAGACGATGCCCGTACTGACAATCGCCAAATACTCGACACAACAAGTCTTGCTGCGTCTCTGCGGAAAACATCAGCGCACTGGGAATTGTAGCCGCGTTGTACAGCAGATTCATATCGCCGGGCATCAGGTCCCGATTCGCATTGGCAGCGTACCCCGACCCCAACGACAACAGAAATAATTGCTCCTGCCCTGTGGCCGCCGGCCAGCTGACCTCAGGCGCTTGAGCATGATCCAGGAGCGGCCAATAAACGCGATTCGTCGCATGCAGGTAGAGTAAAAAAGCAGGATTGTTATACGGTGTAATACCACCATCGATAAATAAAAATTCCTCGCTACCCACCTGCACACGTTCCGGTGGAAAAAAAGTCGGCGCCGCCGTGCTCGCACGTACCAGTTCCCATAGAGGCAGCTCGAGATTACAATTTGTGCGCTGCCGGTCGTTGTACCGCGCATAGGGGTTATTGGTAATTGGCCAGGGAGAATCAGTAGTCGCGTTGCTCATTACAATGAGCAACAATGTATTGAGGCGATCAGTCCCCAGAGTTGTGTCCGCACCAAAGACCGACTGCAGCATGCCCGCAAGTTTTTCGTCTTCAAACTTATAGCGAAAACGTCGGAACAAAGAGGCTTTGTCAAACATTGACTCGCCCTCGTTGACATAAAAATCCAACAGCTCATCTACCGACATGCCCAATGACAGGCCCGTGGCAATAATCGCACCCGTGCTAGTGCCCGCCATGTAATCGAAATAATCGCTGAGCCTGAAACCAGGATCGCCGGCACCAAGCTGCGTTTCGATTTTCTTCAGCACCTCCAACTCGAGGACACCGCGAATACCACCACCTTCGATTGCCAATAGCCGCTTTGGACCTGTGCGTTTTAGGGTCTCGTTTAAACTCATAAAAGGAAGCTCCTTGTGTCTTTATTTCAACCCAATTCAACATCAGCCGCCGTGACGACTGCGTTTTGGGAAGGCCCCGTGGCTACGGATATGCCGAGCCGGTCAGAGACCCGCTAAATGCTGCTTTATTGTGGACTTTTTTAGTATCCGACCTTGCGCTCGCAATGCGGCGTCACTTGCTATACTTCATGGCATCTACAGTGGGGCCACCCCGCACCTTTAGCCCGGAGGCCTTCTACTGAGTCGCATGCAACCGGCACAGCATCACGCATAGTTAATGGGTCGGCATCTACTCACTATAGACTGTTTTTGTCTCAATGACTGAACTGGCGCCTTGACAACCCTGGATCCCAAGCAATGCCTGGCAAGAAAATTTTCCTCAGCTACCGTAGAGATGACGTTCCCGGCTATGTGGGACGCCTGGCCGATGATTTAGAAGCTGTGTTCGGTGCTGAGCAGGTTTTTCGCGATGTTGACGACATTCGTGGCGGCGCAGACTGGCGTGCGAGCATTGATGCGGCACTCCAGCAATCGGCGGTGCTCCTGCTGCTGATCGGACCGCGCTGGAGTGACATTTGGCGAGCACGCGCGCACGCCCCGATTGACTACATGGCTCTGGAGTTGGAGCGTGCGCGGGCGCTGCACATTCCCGTCCACCCGGTGACCGTCGGCGGCGGAACCATTGCCAATGAACTCGACCTCACTCCCATTGACTGGATACGCGCACGCCAGATCTATGATATTTCAGATATTCAGGGCCGTTGGGATAAGGACGTCGCAGGCCTGATAGCCATCCTCCAGCCACTCATTGCAACACCCCATACCACAGCAAACACAACAGCCACCGCGGAACACGCCTCGCTACCCACGCGCCGCCTTCGAACCGCGTATCGCCGCCTATTGTTGCTGCTTGCCGGACTCAGTGCTCTACTGATTAGCGGTATCGTGATGTATCAGCACTATTTGCAGGCGGATAAGCAAGCAACCCCTTTAGCTGTACCCCCGCGCCCAGCTGCCGAGGTGACGGCGAGCACTGCACCGCAAGCCAGCCTGGAGGGGCGCTGGGTGAGCGAAAAAACCGGAAAAGTATTTCAGTTCAGAAGCCTCGATAACCAACGCTTTGCCGTCATCGCGGAAGCACTTGGCCGAGGACAGGGCCAGTGGCTGGAAAAAATGCCCAATAAACTCCGCTTTAAAATCGACGCGGCAGGCCAAGGAGAATTTTCTTTATCCAACAGCCACACCATTCTGCAAGGCTGGTTCAAGCCGAAAAACAGCACCAAAATCCGCTATGATCGCCTTATGAAACAGCCGGAATAAACCATCTCAAGGGTGTGAACGAGAGCATATTATTAGCAGCAAGGAGACAGCAACGATGGGTACACTCGATTTTTATGACAAACCCGACCGCCCTTGGCCCAACCCCCGACTCAGCAATGCGGCCATAGTCGGAGAGACGACAGAACACAGCGTCAAACTCTGGGTCAGAACCTATGCACCCGGCGAATATTGGGTAGTGATCGCCACCCAGCCCTTGACCACCGAACCCACGGCACAGCCCAAAATTGTACAAAAGGCTGCAGGGCCAGAGCTACTCACTCACGAAGACAATAAACAGCAAAACACTCAGCTGGCAGGCGCCTGTAAAATTAACAGCGAATTTGCTCACGACCTGACCAATACCGTTGTATTCGACTCATTGCAGGCGAATTGCCGGTATTATTACGCCTGTTTTTCCGAATCAGGCCATAAAAGCCCTTGGGAGTTCAGTGGCGAAAAGTTTGGTTTTAGAACTCAAAAGACAGCACCGGACCGTCTCAGCTTTGGCTTGTATAGCTGCCACATGCCTTACCCCAGTGGTGGTGGCGTACAAAATATTTCACAGTGGGAAAGAATGACCACTGTGCTGGACGAATGTGATGCGGATTTCGCTATCGGCGCGGGCGATCAAGTGTATACCGACGGTAACAAACATGTCAGCATCTGGCGCTTTTTAAAAAAGGTCAAACGTCACATGCTCGCGCTGGATAAACAGACGCGCATCGAAATCATGAAATCCTGGTACCGGGACATCTATCGAGGTTATTGGGGACACAAACAAGTCAAAGCATTTTTTGCCCGCTTCCCCCAATACATGATCTGGGACGATCACGACATTATGGATGGATGGGGTTCCTACACCAAAGACGAACTGGCTCGTCAGCTGAATGTGTGGTGGGACTGGGATGACCCCAAAGCCAACCTTGAACTCGCCAACAATATGCGCAACGCCGCGGAACAAATCTACATGGAATATCAGCATGCGCATAACCCCAGCACAGCAAAGGGTCGATTTGACTATCACTTTTTGCAAGGCAACTGCGCCTTTTATATAGCCGACATGCGCGGCCACCGCAACTACGACAGCCCACGGCCTAACCGCGTGCTGGGCGACGCGCAGATGAAACGCATCAGAACCTGGCTCGCATCCAAGGCTGTGTCTAAAGCAGCCGCAGTGTTCATTGTGCTGTCTGTCCCCATCGTCCACCACCGCAATTTTATCGTCAACCACATGGACATCGGCTTTTTTGGCATCGCCGATGACCTGCGCGACCAATGGGAACACCGATCCAACTGGACCGAGCGAGACAAACTCCTCGCTGCGGTGTTTCAATGCTCAGAAGACAATCAAGTGCCCGTGGTCTTTTTAAGTGGCGATGTCCATGTGGGTGCCGCGTTTTCTTTATCCAACAGCAAGCACCCAAAGGCCAAAGTCTATCAACTGACCTCCAGCGCCATCACTTATGCCAACTATCACGGCGACCTGCTCAGGCTCATCATTAAAGAGTCCGGGGAACTTGGCCATACCGCCAATCCACGCCAAGGTGTCACCAGCTTCAACAATCTCTGCGTTTTTGAAGAAAATAATTTTGGCGTCGTGCGCATTAAAGGACTGCAATCCCAATCACCCAGCATCAGCTTCGACCTCTACGGCGCCTCGCGCGACGATGAAGTCATGATACGCCGCGGGCCATTTATATTGGGGGAACAGTAAACCTGTTAGATAGCCTCTGAAAGCAGGAGAGCTATTGAGAAACTACAGGCTCGTATTATTTACCAAGCCACTTCAACGGTTCCTGCCGGCGCTGTACCGGCATCGGCGGCACTACTACTGCTGCTCCCACCACCGCCACCTCCCCCTGCCAGACCTGCAATTGCGGCAACACCGAGCACCCCCAACAAAATATATTTAATCCCGCCGCGTTTTTCCTTTTCCGGAACTTGATCAGGCGCAGGTTCAGCTTGCCCCAGATCAGGCAAGCTATTCTGAATATCCGTTTTCGTCGCAAGCGTCGGTGGTTCAGCCGAATTGCCCGCTGGATTTTCTGTTGTCACCGACGTAACCAGCGGGGCAGCGGATTTTTCAACCGGGGGGATAACAACTCGCGCTAACGCTTTGGGCGTGGCGGGATGTGGCGCCTGCGTAATGTTTCCCGCCTGGTCCTGCGCTTCTATATAAAATTCAACAGCCGACGCAGACACGAGGTCTTCCGGGACATCCGCCACGAATCGTGTACCGGTCACACCTACTTTGCGCATGGGGCGTGTCGTAAATTCAGTGTCCGAATCGGCGGGTCTGAATTTGAGTACCACCTGCCCAACTTTATCATTATCCTTCACCAACACCCGGATCTGATAGCCTTTTCCCGGCACATAGGTGGGCGCTGTATCCAATAGCTCGATTGTTGGTGCATCCATATCTAACGCTGCCGCAGTCGCCAAAGGATTTATGAGCAATTGCGTAATCAGCAGCAGAATCATCATCCAATTCACTGCCCAGGGTGTTCCGGCTTGTTTGATTTTCTGCATTATCCAACCCTTCTAAAGTCTACTGCCAGCTGATCTTGCTCCAGCCATCCTGGCTTTTTTTCAGTTCGATTATAAAATTACGCCAGCTTTTGGCCGGCAAGATGCGATTGCCCGTAGCGTCGAGCGCATCTGCAATATGGATTTTAGCCGTAATATTGCCTGCCTTTTCATGTACAGACAGATCTTGCAAGTCCACATCAAATTGCTTATAGCGCTTAAAAAGAAACTCGAGTTGCGCCTGTTGCGTCTTGGTCAGCACGGCGATTTTCGATAACCCGTCCAAATCAGCTGACTCAAACAGGCGCTGAAACCTGAGTAACCGTTGCTGCGCCTCAACGCCATCCTGAGCAGTCAGCTGAAGCGGATTTTCGCAACCTGCAAAACAAAAATTCGGAATGGGAGACACCGATAACCAGGGCTCTTGTTGATACTTGGTTTGCTCCAGCACACTGAGCCCAACGCGATTGAACATGTCCTGCACAGTAAGGCCAGGATCCAGCATAAAACGTAATAGCGCCTTGGTATACGGGCTGTGTTCACCCGCGCCATCCACGGCGACATTGCCGGGCTGTGTGGCGTAAGAAAGCAAGGTCCCACGCACGGCGTCCACCGCTGCCAGCCCTTGCCCTTCTCCGGTGGAGCGCGTGGCGCCACGAATGGAGCGCTCAAAAGGATTGTTTCGGCAAGCGTCCAGCATCACAATACCCAGCTTGGTGTCCGCAGCGCGTATCGCCCGCAGTACCGAACTTAAACTGAGCCCTTCATCCGGTACTTCATACTCCTCCGCAATATCTGTATCGACCGGTAACAGATAATTTTCCCGCCCCACCTGAATCCCATGACCTGCATAAAAAAACACCGCAACCGCGCCAGGAGACAGCTCACGCTTGAATGCCCTGAGCGCATAACGCATATCCTGACGCTTTACATCAAGATACGGAAGCACTTTGAATCCCAGCTGCTGCAACGCTTTAACCATTGCGTCGGCATCACGCACCGGATTGGGAAGCGTCTCTGCCTGCGCATAATGACTGTTCCCAATAACCAGCGCGACCTTTTTCTGGACGCTCCAAGCGCTCATGGGGAATACAAGGATTCCCACGCATAGCAGTCTTAAGATTAAGCGCATACCTCCCCCCCGGATAAACAACAAGCCGCCCGATACAACATCACCGGTACCACCATAAAAATCCCCATTCAACTGAAACGTTACGCCTCAGCAAGTTCGCTACCCTGTCTTCAGTGGTTGGCAGACTCTCTCAGAATGATGAACTCAACCCGCCGGTTTTCAGCTGCAGTCGGGTCTTGTGGATTGTACGGATCGCTCTCACCCTTCCCTGTCACACGAAACCGCCCAACGTCCATACCGTATTGCTGCACAAAATATTGGCGCACGGCTGCAGCCCGATGGGTCGACAAAGTTAAGTTATAACCCGCATCACCACTGGCATCCGCATGTCCCTCCAGTGCGATTTTTACGCGGGCCAGTGCGGGATCCTGAATCACCTGGGCAATTTTCTGCAGTTGCAAACGCGAATCGGGTGAGATGGCATAAGAATCAAACTCAAACAACACCGGCACCGACACCGAAATCCGTTTCGTCTGGTCCTGAGACTGGGGTGTGGTACGGGGTTCTTCGCGAATGCGAATCGAACGGGTGGCTCCGAGTGGGCTGGTGGTTTTGGGGCTGCCCCCACAAGTGTCCGTGTCAACCTGAAAAGCCCGGTACGTGTCACACAAAGAAGCATCTCTATTCAGAAACACAGAATCTCCGGCAACAACCTGGCCAGTCCAAAACAGGACAAGCGCCCCCCCTATGAAGTATCTGCAGCCATTCCCCATCGCTGCTACCTCTCTGTTGGTTGTGAAATTAGCGTGTTGCAAACCCCGTCCAGCTGGGATCGTCACGGTGGAAATTCAAAGATAAACCATAACAATTCCGGGTGCAAATACCTGCTTCCTCCCATACAATAGATCCCCCGTGGAGGGGCACAACCAGAGGCTGCCGCTCTCCCAGCCTTTGAGGCGCTTCGCAAAATTCAACATTCACCGCCCTTGCGCGACACGTGGATCTATCCAGCGTAGCAAAAGTTCTTGCACAATCCTCCCTCCGCCCTCACAGGGTGAGGTAAGGGTTAAACCATCTACAAGAACTATCGCAAGGTAGCGGGTGGGGTGGGCTGCGGGTTTAAAAACCAACAAGAACTGATGCAACGATTGATCGCTATCCTCGTTATCGTATTACCCCCAACCCCTTCGCTGCGGGTTTTGCACGCAGTCACCCAAAGGACGCTCAACCCCTCTCCCGGCACAGATCGTGAAACGTTCCTTTAACCTAAAAACCTCAGTTGGATCACAAAAGTCCACGCAAGCTCTTGGTGCACCTGGCAAATCAGAAAAACCTCTCATCACCAATAAGGTGACCA
>JANTGD010000012.1 GCA_024763135.1 Thiotrichales bacterium
AACACGGCTGTGAGTCGCTGGAGCCAAAAATGGTGACTCCCCTCCTGAGCCGAACCCAGCCCTTTGGCGCGGCCCAGTGGCGAACGAAAATCAGTCATGGACTCTCACCAGAAAGCTCAGCAAATAAGTCAACAGCGTCAAGCTGACGCTCCCGCCCAATACCAGCCAGCCCGACCATCGCAACGTGTCCAGGCTTAGCCCTTTACCGGTATCCCAAAGCAAATGCCGCAAGCCGTTACATAGGTGATAGTACAACGAAAAGACGAAGCCAAACACGACGACCTGCCCCAGCCAGCTGCTAAGCAGAGTCTGCATCGCCCGCCACGCGACCTCACCGCTGGCCGCAGCATAGAGCACCGCAACCATCAAAAGTAAGCCGACATACAGCACCGCTCCCGTACCCCGATGCAAGATCGACAGCCAAGCCGTAAGTGGCAGTCGGTAAATCTGCAAATGCGGCGCCATTGGGCGTTTATCATTCCAAGTCATGGCATTTCCTGTGAATGCGGAGAGACAGCGCGTCCTGAGGCTTACCGGTACGCAGCAACTCAGGTCGAGTCCTTCGTTTTCCGGCTTACCAAGCTCATTATCCGTCAATTACTCAAGTGTATACGGGAAAGATAGCCCGGGGTTTGCATTTCCTCAAGCCGGCTGCGCGTGCGCCGATACGTCTCGGTCTGACGATGCCCGGCATAGAGGTGAGCGGGATCGGCTTCGGCACTCACGAGTAACTTGACATGCCGGTCATAGAATTCGTCGATCATGCTAATCCAGCGCCGTGCGGCATCTTCACGATCTGGCGTCAGTTTGGGCACATTTGAGATCAAAACCGTATGGAAATAGCGGGCAATCTCTATGTAGTCTGCGGTGGCGCGCGGCGTATCGCAAAGCGCCGTGAATTCGAACCACGCCACTCCGTCGGCCCAGCGCCGGACGGGAATACGGCGTCCGTTGATGAGAACATCACTACGGTCGGCGTGCCGCTCGAGCGCTGCCAATTGACGGAAACTATTTAGCAACGCGCGTTCTGCAATGTCACTGGGCGGCACAAACCACGTCTGAATACGGTTTAGCGCAGACATTCGGTAGTCTTGTTCACCCTTAAGCTCCAAAACCTCGCACTGCTGCTTGATCTGCGCAATCGCGGGTAAAAAACGCGCCCGTTGCAACCCGTCACGATACAGTGCATCAGGCGCTTGATTCGAGGTCATCACCAAGACCACACCCTGAGCATAGAGTGCATCGAACAACTGCCCCAGTATCATGGCATCAGTGATATCGCTCACCTGCAACTCATCCAAACAAATGATAGTCGCACGCTGGCTGAACTCACGGGCCACTTGTTCCAGGGGATTCTCCAGGTCTTTAAGCCGCTTGAGCGAATCATGAACCAGACACATCAATCGATGAAAATGCAACCTGAGCTTATTCTCGACGGGCAGTGCTTCGTAGAACAGATCCATCAAATGAGTCTTCCCACGACCGACACCCCCCCAAAGATAAACGCCTTTGATCGGCGTACTGGCCGGTTTGACACCACCAGGTATACGAAGACGGCGCACGCTCGGGTTGGCTCCCCTCCCGTCGCCGCTACCCGCCTTAGAGGGATATGCCCCTCTCCGCGAAGTAGCAGGTTGTTTTCCGGCGAAAAAATTCAGGAGCTTGCTGAAGGGTCCGCTAACGGGCGCCCCACGGGTAAGATCGACAAACAGGCGTTGTAGCGCACGTATAGCGTCTTCCTGGTGAGAGTCTACTCGCAACCGACCCGCCTCGATCGCCGCCCAATAGGCGCCAAGCGGGGAGTTCCGATCAGTGAGCGGATTGCTCACGTTTTGGGGTTGCGTCACACTCATATCGCTCAGTTCGTTCTTAGTTGCATGTGGGTGAATAGCACCACTCAATCAATAGGGGCTCAACTCCCCACTATTTGCGTTTTCATTGCGCATTCGACGCATACGCTTGTCAGTATGGAACAGCACGGTCGTCACAGTTTGTGTGACCAGTCTGCTCCAGGGTGCGCCGGATGGCTTCGTAGTGCCTGAACGTGCATCGATCTCCCTCGGAAGTTCTCTTGGATGGACGATTGGGTACAGGGACGTACCTTTTTTTCCGGAAAAAACCAATTGCCACGCCAGCTTTATCCTGAGCGTAGCAATCAGAATTACATAATTGAAATATATTCTTCGAATGATTTTGATATCATTCGTTTATGAGTATCGATTGTCGCCAACTGCGTGTTTTCCATGCCGTTGCCCTAACCGGCAGCTTTACCCAGGCCGCCAAGCAACTCCATGTTGCGCAACCCGCCGTCAGTGTCACCGTGCGGAAACTCGAAGCCTACCTGGAAGTGGCACTATTTCATCGTGATGAACGCCGCGCCAAGCTCACCGACGAGGGTCGCGTCCTATTCGAGCATGCGGACAAAATTCTACACAAATTGGATGATGCGGAACTGGCAATACAGGAACTCAAAGGACTTACGCGCGGTGAACTGCGAATCGGCATCCCGGGTATGCTGGGCTCCTATTTCTTTCCGCCGGTGCTCATGGGCTTTAAGGACCGTTATCCCAAAATCAGGCTTACCATCGAAGAGGCTGGGACTCGTAAAATCCAAGCGCTGATCCTCTCGGGCGAATTAGACATTGGGGTTGTCGTTACGCCGCAGGTGACTGACGATTTGGAGACGCAACACCTGGTTGCCGAGGAAATGGTCGCGTGCCTGCCCAAAGATCACCCACTCGCCAAGAGGCATGCGATCTCACCAGAGCAACTGCTCGCCGAAGATCTTGTAGTTTTCAAACCCGGCACCTATCAACGCGAATTTATCGAAACCCTCGGAGAGCAAACCGGACACCCGCCCCGAATTGCATTTGAGACGGAACTGATTACGCTCTCCAAGGCATTGATACGTCGCGGTTTCGGTGTGGGGTTATTTATTCGCAGGGTAATTGGACCAGACGAAGACTTGGTGGCCGTGCCTTTGACTGTGCCCGCCTCACTGAACACCAGCATGGCCTGGCGACGGGATGCCTATCTCACCCATGCTGAGCGAGCCTTCCTCGATTTTGTGACTGAACAGCTCACGACCTCGAATTAGGCGCCGGGTAGTAACGCGCCAGACGCCCATTTTCCAAGGCATGACCATCACGTGCCAGCGCTCCACCCGTTTTTCTCCCTCCGCCTGTGGAAAGCGCGTAATGGCAACACATGAGCGTAAGCATAGGAACGTCTTCTGTTTAGTTTTTTGGGGCGAGCAGAGAAAATGATCGCTCACCCACACGCAGAAACAGGATCGGAATCGAGGCAATTCACAGCGCGAAACAAAACGCTAAAATCGGCTTATCAGTCTTGAGCCAGATAAAGTTTTCATCGGAGCGACGTAATGACTCAGCGAGTTGCCAAACCATAAACCTAAAAACCTTTCTCCCTCGCATACGAGCAATTGAGTTCGCCGCACAGAGTTCCCGAGCTGCTGCGATAAAGTGAAACACATCCGTTTTGCAACGGATTGCACGCGCACTCAATCACAGGAGTTTCTCCGCCCGCCCCCTAAAATGAATGACGTTTAACTTAACTGGTCAGCGTCCTTTCCTCATGTTCCCACCGTCATGTTACCGTCGTCTTTTGCCCGGCCTGGTGCTGTGCTTGAGCCTCATCAGCTGTACCCCTGAAGCGCCTACACCGACTAGCCCAGATCGAAGTGCGACGCAGAATACCAGCGCAGCACAAAATGTGCCCAGCAGCTCACCGACGCTAATCCAGGCATCCCCAAACGCGGACGCTCCGACGCCCGCAGCTGCACCGCAGCCAAGCCCGACCACGGTATGGCCACCTGCAGATCGCAAACGCGCCGCTGCCCGTTTTTTGAACCAAGCCACTTTTGGTGCCACCGCAAGTGCAATTGATGCACTGACCGATTCGGAAGTCGATTTGCAGCAGTGGATCGACGCGCAATTGCAGCTGCCTCCCACCCTACACGCCGCGATTCCTCACCGCGTCGGGCGCAGCGGACGTTTCGATGTGTGGTGGTCTGTCAGCACGCAAGCCGCAGATCAACTGCGTCAACGGATGGCCTTTGCGCTCAGTCAGCTATTCGTGATCTCGGACGAGCCAGACGTACTCACAAACTACGAGCCCGCCGTTACAGATTATTACGATCTGCTGGTGAGTTCGGCATTTGGCAATTTTCGAGAATTGATGCACAAGGTCACGCTCAACCTCCCCATGGGCATCTATTTATCCATGAAAGACAGCCAAAAAGCCGATCCTGCAACCGGCACCCGTCCAGACGAGAATTATGCCCGGGAAATCATGCAGCTGTTTACCATCGGCTTGGTCGAACTGAATCTCGACGGCAGCCCTAAGCTGAACAATGGCCAACCGATTCCTACCTACACGCAGCACGATGTAGAAGAGCTGGCGCGCGTGTTGACGGGCTGGAGTTCGGCCAATGCCTATTCCTATATCGATTTCGATCATCCCATGAAAGCCTATCCTGAGTATCACGATACAGGCGCCAAAGAATTTCTCGGGCATACCGTGCCAGCGGGACTCAGTCCAGAAGAGGATCTTGAGCGCGCATTGGATATTATTTTCAACCACCCCAATGTTGCGCCCTTTATCGCGCGGCATTTGATCCAGCGCTTTGTCACCAGCAACCCCGCACCAGACTACATCCGCCGCGTGGCCACCGTATTCAATGACAATGGTGCGGGCGTCAGAGGCGATCTGGGTGCTGTGATCAAAGCTGTACTTACTGACCCGGAGGCAACACACGAGCGCCCCGATGATCCTCACTTTGGCAAACTACGGGAACCATTGCTGAAAATTACCCACCTGTTTCGTATTGCCAATGGCCAAATCGACACCAGCAATTATTGGCGCGTGAGGAATGATCTCCTGCAAGCGCCCCTGCGCTCCCCCACCGTATTCAACTTTTTCTACCCGGATTTCCGCCCGGCCGGTCAAATTCGCGCGGCAGGACTTGTTGCACCCGAGTTCCAAATTACGACCACCTCATCCATGACATCGACCACCAATAAATTGTTTGCCATGGCCCTCGGAGAATTCGATAACGACGCAACACTGGATGTGGCTGATCTCGTTCCATTGGCGCAAAACCACAACGCCTTGGTTGACTATCTCGATCTCGTATTGACCGCCAAGCAACTCTCCACAGCAACGCGCGAGACCTTAACGAGCTACCTCGATACACACACCCAACTCAGTGCCGAAGAAAAAATCCGGGATTTGCTGTATCTCGTTCTCACTTCAGCGGAATATGCCGTTCAGCGGTGATTGAAAGGAGTATGAAAATGCGTAACGCAACGTTGTCTCGACGAGAATTTTTACGAACCTGCCTGGGCGCTGCGGCACTCTCGAGCCCACTCGCATCAACGCTGGGCTGGCTTTCTGCAGCACAAGCTGCGCCACCTCAAAATGATGAGTATCGTGCCCTGGTCTGTATTTTTCTCGCCGGAGGCAATGATGCTTTCAATATGTTGGTGCCCACTACAACCGCTGACTATGACCGGTACGCCGCAATTCGTCCCACGATCAAAATCAATCATGATCAACTACATCCACTAAATGGCGTTGGCTACGGCTTTCATCCTGAGGCGCCAGCGCTGGCGCAACTGTTCAATGACAATAAGCTTGCGATCCTGGCGAACGTTGGTCCGCTGATCGAACCAGTCACACCCAATAGCATGGCGGACCATACCGCTGCGCTGCCACCCCAATTGTTTTCTCATAATGATCAGCAACGCTTGTGGATGACCGGCGACGCCACTGGAGGATTGTCCACCGGATGGGGTGGTAGGCTCGCGGATCGATTGGGCACACTGAACGCAGCGCAATTACCCAATATGAATTTCAATTTTGGCAGCGTCAATACCTTTCAATCGGGTGATTTCAGTGAACAATTTGGTTTAGATCAGTACGGCGTGAGACTCTTGAGCGGCGAGACACGGACGCAAGGCCAAAGGAGTTTTCCCCGATATCAGGCACTTTATGCCATCGCGCAAAACAACCCGCATTTATTTGTCAAAGAATACGCGGCGCTGCAACAGCGTTCCTATGCATCTTCCAAGCACATTTATGATGCGCTCCAACAGATAGGCGAACCGTCGGTCAGTTTTACCGACTACAACTACGGCACATTTGCCGCTAAACTGAAAACGACAGCGCGCATGATTGCGGCCCGCTCTCTGCTGGGCGCCAAGCGGCAAATCTACTTTATCGTCAGCGGTGGCTGGGATACACATGCCGGTCAATTGGCGCAGCACGCGAATCTGCTGCAGGAGCTCTCCGGTAACTTAAGCGAATTTCAGACCGCACTCGAATCCTATGGCGTGGCACAACAGGTGACCACGTTTACCATGAGCGATTTCGGTCGCACACTCACCAGTAATGGTGACGGTACCGATCATGGCTGGGGCGGGCATGCTTTGATTATGGGTCAAGCCGTGGATGGCGGAAAAATCTATGGCCAAATGCCCGATTACCAGCTCGGCGGTGCCAACGATGGCGGCAAGGGACGGATTATTCCCAGTACTTCCACCGATCAGTATGCGGCCACCCTGGCCCGCTGGATAGGCATCAGTGACGCACAGATGCCGGACGTGTTTCCCAACCTGAGTAACTTCCCTTCCTCCGACCTGGGCTTTTTTATATAACTCGAGATATAACTCGAGTTCCGGAGTTCGTAGCCTCTTCCCCCAAAGGAGGGTGTCGCAAAAGTCCGTCCAGGACTTTGCGTCACGCGGGAAGGAAAAAATGTGATTTTTCCTTCCCTCACAGAAACAACGACTTGTGGTCGTTGTTTCTGGCAGCAGGTCCCTATGCTGCACGAGGCTGTCGAAAAGCTAGCGCTTTCGCGGCAGCCTCCAAAGACGATGAGGGAATTTTGAGCGTGGATGCTTTGATTGAATGCAGTAACGACTCAGCGTGTTTAGATTTTGGTACATATCAAGGCATTTTCGCAGGGAAAATGTGAGCATAGAGTTTCTTCCGAAGGAGAAGGAACGCTATAATTCAACCCCGCTACTTGAGACATAAAACGCCTTTGGGCCTACCTGGCGTGCCTATCTACGAGACGATTTTGCAATCGAGCACAAGGACTGCGCTAGCTGCTGCGCACCGTCTTGAACCTGGTTGGACGGGCAATATCACCACACAAAAAGCGAGCACATGCCTATTCTGGCAAGTTAGTCAGGTAGCAACTACTCAGCTCACTCTCAAAATACGCCAGCTCTGCATTAAAAAATGGTCATTTACAGGCGTAAACTCTCATTTTTTGCTTTGATCTGAGGTTTTTAGGTTCAGGGGCAATCCGAACAGTTACGCCCTATTTGACCATTTGTTGAATCGTTAGGTCAGGATCAGGCGGAACAGACAACCTCACCAGCATAAAACTTGCAAGACAGGTTTTAAAGCAGAGTGAGGTTGCCAATGAGTTGCTACAAAGGCAACATCTCGGCCAATACTGAAGCGGCTTAGCCGGCTGCGTAGCCGTGTAAAAACAGCTTCACTGCACTATCAACCACTTGCTCGATTTGATCACCACTGAGGGGCGACTGGGTCCCAAACAACTGTGGCCACAGGGCAAATGCCTTGAGAAGTGCGAAAAACTGCTGTGCGGCCATCAGTGGATGCTGCACTGCGAGCTTGCCATCAGCCACCGCAGCGGCAATCCAAGCATCGAGACCGGATTCCCGGTGCGTCAGCAATTCCTCGATATTCACTTCCCGCTCAGGGGCACGCAGGCGTTCCATTAACAACAGGCGCGCGCCATTGAGGTAGCTTTCGCTGGAAAACAATGCCACTAATTGATGTGCATAATCGGCCAATTGGTCATCCAGAGCACGGCTTGAATCATAGGCAGGCGCTTTACTCCCTTGCACGAGCACGCCAAATTGAGCTTCGGTGATCTCCTGGAACAGGGCTTCTTTGGTGGTAAAGTGGTTATAAACGGTTCGCTTGGAAACCGCGGCGACAGAAGCAATCCTATCCATGGATGTACCATCATAGCCATGCGTCATAAACTCGCTCCTGGCCGCTTCCAATATCGCTGCGCGTTTTCTATCTTTCAGCTTCATAGGTTGCTGCATACTCTTTCACTTTTTCTTGTCAACGATAAGCGGCAGAACTGTATAGTACTTTGGAGCTATCTACAATTGAAAAATAGAACAAAAATCTCAGCCATGTGATCCCTGCAAGGCAGACTGATCCTTTGAACCCATACTTAAACCCTAGCACTTTTATCAGTAAATCAGCATGTTAGAAAACTCTATACGGAGCAAGTCAGCAATTGTCAACAAATGTTACAGAAGCAGTATTGTCATTGCGAATTCTCTACATTGCCTCTCGGGCGCACGAATCAAGTCACTCCGTTGGGCCACATCCCACACGGCGATTACCAGAAAAAGCCCCAACTCAAACGCATCCATGCGATTACGACACTGAATCGTGACACAATAAGGGAGACACGAAAATCACACGATCAAGCATTCGAAACCTGCTTTGGGAGACCTGAATCATGCACAACTCTGAGCAAAACGCCCCTTACCATCTTGCCGCGGTAGACCTCGGATCCAACAGCTTCCACATGGTGGTCGCTAAAATCGAAAATGGCCACGTCCACATTCTCGATCGAATGAAGGAAATGGTGCGTTTGGGGGCTGGTCTCGATGAACATCACAATCTCACACCTGACGCGCAGGAACGCGCGCTTGCCTGTCTGCGTCGTTTTGGCGAGCGTGTCAAAGACTTTCCGCAAGGCAATGTCGCTGCAGTAGGTACCAATACACTGCGTCAGTCCAAAAATGCCCGCGAGTTTCTGCATAAAGCCCGAGAAGCGCTGGGACATCCCATTTCAATCATTGCGGGAATGGAAGAAGCACGCCTGATCTATCTCGGCGTCTCCCATTCTTTAGCCAAAGACGGCGGCAAACGTTTCGTGATGGATATTGGCGGTGGAAGTACTGAGCTGATTATTGGCGAACGCTTTGAACCGTTACATCTCGAGAGCTTGAATATGGGCTGCGTAAGCATGAGCCGACGTTTTTTTGCCGAGGGTAACCTGCGAAAAAAACACTGGGCCGCTGCCAGTACTGCAGCGCATCTCGAACTACGGCCCATCAAAACCGACTTCCGCAATATCGGTTGGGACAGCGCAACCGGTGCTTCGGGCACCATCAAAGCAGTACGCAAAGTTGTCAAAGCACTGAACCTCGAAGCCTATGGCATAACGCTCGATGCCATGCGTCAGATCCGCGATCTCATGATCGAAGCAAAGTCTCTGGAACACCTGGAACTGCCCGGTCTGAGTGAAGAACGTAAACCGGTGTTCGCAGGGGGGCTGGCGGTCCTCATGGCAACCTTTGAAGCCCTAAGAATTGAGCATATGCGCGTCTCGGATGGGGCGCTGCGCGAAGGCCTTATCTATGATCGGCTGGGGCGTATTCAGCACGAAGACACACGCATCAAAACGGTCGACTCTCTGCAGCAGCGATTTCAAATCAGCCCCCAACAAGCCCGCCGGGTCAGCCGCACCTCCTACCATCTACTCAGTGCGGTCGAAAGCACATGGAAAATGGAACATCAACACGCAGAAATCCTGCATTGGGCAGCGAGCCTGCATGAAATCGGCCTGGCAATTTCACACAATAATTTTCAGAAACATGGCGCCTACTTATTACGCAATGCCGACTTGCCCGGTTTTTCACTCGAAGAGCAAGACTGGATGAGCGTGATTGTGCGCGCGCACAAAGGCAAATTGAGCAATAAGTTATTCGATCTCCTGCCCGCCGAATCACGCCTCAGTGCGTTGCGCTTAACTGCATTGCTGCGTCTGGCAACCGTGCTGCATCGCAACCGCGAAGATGAAACCGCGCAAATCGAAACCATTAAGGCAAAAAAGCACGGACTGAATATCGAGTTTGCCTCTCAAGCTTTAGAAAAACGTCCACTACTGAGCGCAGACTTGATGCAGGAAGCACAATTTTTAAAAGCAGTGGAATTCGAACTCGAATTTCATTGAATCAGTAACGCCGAAGATGCCATAAACCAACTAAGACAGTAACGACTGAGCGAGTGGTGAAAAAATGAGGTCACTGCTCAGATTGCCCCTGGGATACGTCAAATCAAGCCGCAAACTATGAGTTTACACTTGGCAATGACCATTTTTTGATGCAGCACTGGCGTATTTCAGGGGTGAGCTGAGTCATTACTCAAGACAATCTTCAGTAAAACCTCATTCAACGGGTCTTCCGGCGCTCAGATACCAAACGCGACGGAACGGGCGCGGGGGGATGCTCTCTTTGATCACAGCCCCGGCGTTATGCCCCGCAACCTCACCGCGATCCAATACTGCTTATTGACTAAGAGAGTCTATAGTAGAAACCGTGCCGAAGGTTGCAGGCTATTGCCGCTGCTGAGAATGTTACTCAGTAAACTCCAACAGCTCGATTTGGTAGCCATCCGGATCTTTAACAAAGGCCATTTTCTTCTTGCCATTGGGTGAGGTACCCGGGCCCCAGGAAAACGACCACTGCGCTGCCTCCAAACGTACACCCAACGCATCGATGGAGTCGACCTGCAGGGCGATGTGCCCGTAGCCATTACCCAAATCGTAATGATCAACACCATAGTTATAGGTGAGTTCGAGCATCGGTCCAGAATCCTTATCCCTCTCATCGGGTGCCTGCAGGAATGCGAGGGTAAACTTGTCCTCAGGATAATCGGAGCGGCGCACTTCGCGAAACCCCAGTACCTGCGTGTAAAACGCAATGGAACGTTCCAGATTGCCAACCCGGATCATGGTATGCAGATATTTCATGGCCTTCGTCCTTCTCAATTGGTTTACCAAGCATAGTGCCGCCTTCCGCCCCAGCAATCAATGCGACGGCGTATCCACATTGACAAGCCCTATGGGCTGCCTGAACCGCGAAGATTTGTGCCATAATCCAACCGCAGCAGACAAAGACCCGGTCCAGCAATGCCCACAGATTAGCAGCCGTCATCATGCTGCAGAGAGTCTCAGTCGCAACAAAGCAGCAAAGATGGCTCACACTCGTGCGACAGTACTCCGGGTCTATCCCAAAAAAAAGCAATAAGGAGACCTAAGTATGCGTCAATCAATTTTAGCCATTTTAATGGTGGCAGGCCTGCTGTTGGCCAGCCAGGTCTATGCAGACCCAATCGTGATTAAATTCTCCCATGTGGTCGCGGAGAACACCCCTAAGGGACAAATGGCCAATCGCTTCAAAGCGCTCATTGCCGAGCGTCTGGGCGACAAGGTGCTCGTCGAGGTGTATCCCAACTCGCAGCTCTTTGGTGACAACAAAGTACTCGAAGCCATGCTGCTCAACGACGTGCAAATGGCTGCCCCTTCGCTGTCCAAATTCAAACGGTACACTAAGAAGCTCCAACTGTTCGATCTGCCGTTTCTATTTAACGACATTGATGCTGTAGATCGCTTTCAACAATCAGCGCAGGGCAAGACTCTGCTACATGCGGTGGAAAAGAAAGGGCTCATTGGCCTGGGCTACTTGCACAATGGCATGAAACAATTGTCAGCCTCCAAACCACTCAGAGTGCCCGCGGATGCTAAAGGCTTAAAATTTAGGATTATGGCATCTGATGTGCTCGCAGCGCAGTTCGAAGCTCTGGGCGCGACGCCCTTGAAAAAACCCTTCTCCGAAGTGTTTACCTTACTGCAGACCAAAGCTATCGATGGCCAGGAAAACACATGGTCGAACATTTACTCAAAAAAATTCTATGAGGTTCAACCCTATATTACTGAATCCAATCACGGGGTACTCGATTATATGGTGGTCACTTCAAAAGAATTCTGGATGGGGCTGCCAGAGGAACTTCGCAGCGAAATTAAGCAAGCCCTGGATGAATCCATTGCGTTTGGTAATCAGGTTGCGTTGGAAAAAGCCGTCTCTGACAAACAAGCGATTATCACGTCCAAGCGCTCCGAAATCATTGAACTCACACCAGAGGAGCGCGCCCAGTGGGTTGCAGCGATGAAACCCGTCTGGAAGCAGTTTGAAAAACAAATCGGTCCATCCCTGATCGAAGCAGCCTACAACGCCAATCCGTAATACGGTTCACTGAGCAGCAGTTTGAGATCAGCCGGTATAGCAGGGAAAGAATTTCTCTGCGGGTGCCTCGCTTTTCTCGGACTGCTACCTCAAGGAAGCTCTGATCAATTCGTAACACGGCATCTTGCGGCGCAAAATCGCTCAATATTGCGATGGGGATGCTCACCCCAAAGTCTGTCCGAAAACCCGTGCGACAAAATGTCGCACCCATTCGAGACGAATCATGTTTTCACGCCTGATCACAGTTCTGCAACAACTCGAGGAAACAGTGATTATTCTGTTACTCGTCATTATGACTGGCCTGGTCTTTACCGATGTTGTCTTGCGTTTCGGTTTTGGTACAGGGTTAATCTGGTCGCAGGAACTCACACTCTACCTGTCCGCCTGGTTTGTGTTGCTGGGCATTGGATATGGCCTGCGGGTGGGCGCACATATTGGCGTTGATGCACTGGTACGCCGACTGCCCACGCATGCCCGCCGGATCACTACGACCCTCGCCATCATTATGAGCCTGGGGTACTGTGGGCTATTTCTTTACGGCGCATGGATCTACCTGTCGAAAATGTACACCATCGGCATTTCCATGGAAGATCTGCGCCTGCCCGCACACTGGATCAGAGCCTTCTCCTCCGAGACTTTGGAAGCATTGAGAATCGATCCAGAGGATCCCCTGATCCCGCTTTGGTTTGCACAGAGTGGTTTATTGATTGGGTTGGGAATATTTACTCTCCGCTTACTCGAACTACTTTGGGTAACTCTGAGCGGCAGGGGTTTTGGCTTTGCCATCACGAACGAAGCGGAATCAGAGCGCAGACTCGCTGAGGAAATCGCTGAAAGCACTGAGCACCACACATGACTACCCTGATGTTGTTCACGCTGCTGTTTTTTTGCATGCTCATTGGTATGCCTATTGCAGTGGCACTGGGGCTGTCGAGCATCCTGACGATTCTATTTTTTTCCGACGATTCATTGGCCTCGGTGGCACTCAAGCTATTCGAAGCCCTTTCAGAACACTATACGCTACTGGCGATCCCCTTTTTTATACTATCCTCGGCCTTTCTTTCTACAGGCGGCGTAGCTAAAAGACTCATTGAGTTTGCGCTCAATGCGGTGGGACATATACGCGGTGGGCTGGCCATGGCCTCCGTGTTGGCTTGTATGCTGTTTGCTGCAGTCTCGGGCTCTTCACCGGCCACCGTTGCAGCGATTGGTACGATCGTCATTGCAGGTATGGTGCGCGCAGGTTACCCCGAAGCATTTGCCGCCGGTGTCATTGCCAATGCCGGCACTCTCGGCATTCTCATCCCTCCTTCGATCGTCATGTTGGTGTACGCGGCGGCAACCGAAGAATCCGCAGCAAGAATGTTCATGGCCGGTTTTATTCCTGGCCTGTTAATGGGGCTAATGTTGATGGCAGCTATCTATATCGCCGCCCGGTTCATGCATCTGCCTGCACAGCCTTGGCCTGGACTCAAAGCCTTGCTCAAATCCGCGTTCAGTGCATCAGGTGGATTGATGTTAATCGTCATCGTGCTTGGATCGATCTACGGTGGTATCGCGAGCCCTACCGAAGCAGCTGCTGTCTCTGCCGTCTATGCTTTTATTGTTTCGGTGTTTGGTTATCGCGAAATGGGACCACTCAAGCAAGTGGCATGGATCGAACCCGAGGAACGTCTCACTGCAATGCTACTGCGCAATAGCGTGCAGATTCTGCTGGCCCTACCACGTTGCCTTTGGAGTGCAGAGATCCGTCAAACCCTGCTCGATGCCGCCAAAGTCAGCATAATGCTACTGTTCATTATCGCCAATGCCATGTTGTTTGCGCATGTACTGACCACTGAGCGGATACCGCATGCGATTGCTGAACACATTGTCGCTTGGGGACTCGAGCCGTGGATGTTTCTAATCGTCGTCAATATTTTACTTCTGGCCGCCGGCAACTTCATGGAGCCTTCAGCGATCCTATTGATCATGGCGCCGATTCTTTTTCCCATCGCTGTGCGGCTGGGTATCGACCCTATTCATCTGGGCATTATCATGGTTGTGAATATGGAAATCGGTATGTTGACGCCACCGGTTGGTTTGAATCTATTTGTCACTGCCGGGATCACCGGGCACAGCATTGGCTGGGTGATTCGTGCCGCTCTGCCCTGGCTGGCCCTATTGCTGGTGTTTTTGATGATTATTACCTACGTCCCCTCGGTCTCCTTATTTCTGCCAGAGTTTATCGACCGGCTAAAGGGCTACGGATAAAGGAACGCTCCTGATCGCAAGCAGGCTTTTTCAAGCAGCTACTGAGACGATCCATGGTAACAAACGACGCGATCCCGCCCCTCCGCTTTGGCACGATACAAGGCGCAATCTGCCTCTTCGATCAATCCGGAATCCGGCAGTATCTGCAGATCACGTTGTCTCGCCTCGGTCACACCCAGGCTCGCCGTAATGCTCAACAAAACACCTGATTGGCAACGCATGGGCTCATGTTTAATCAGGCCACGAATCCGCTGCGCAACGGTTTCGGCCTGCGCTAGGGTTGCATGGGGCAATACGATGAGAAACTCTTCGCCACCCAAGCGTCCCACCACATCATAGGGCCGCACACCCAGCATCAAACGGCGTGCCGTTTCTACCAGCACATCATCGCCAACTGCATGGCCATGCGTGTCATTAACCCGTTTGAAACGGTCGAGGTCCAGCAGAATGATTGCTATCGAATCACCAGTTCGCTCAGCCAATGCCCGCTCACTGTTTAAGCGTTCAAGAATCGATCTGCGATTCGCCAAACCGGTTAAAGAATCCTGTGTCGCAAGCCGATACAGCTGCGCGCGAGACTGGTGCAGTTCCTCCAAGGTCCAGAGCCGATCCAGAGCAACGCCAATCTGCACGCCCAAGGCCTCGAACAACGCCAGACGTCGTTCATCCCACGCCGGTGCGGGATCTGTGTAAAGAAAAATGACGCCGATAACCTCACCTGCAGACTTCAGCGGAATAATGTAATGGCCATGGGCCGTCATATCCTTAAATTGGTGCTCATGACGTGGATCATCGAAACAATTGTTGCTCACGACGACCTCTCCGGATTGCGCTGCGCGACCACACAAGCACGCACCAAGGGGTATCCAGGCTTCGCGCTCAAGGAATTCCCGCGTAAATTCACCGTATGTTTTGGCCAAACGCAACCCCTGCCGACCCGATCTTAATGGTCGTTGAAATCCTTGGGCGCCCTGATTCTCCACGGCGTCGAGCAAAAACAAGCCGGCCTTGCTCTGCACCTCCAGCTCGGCCAATGAAATCAGTGCCAACAGCACCCCATCTAAAAGGGTTTCTGGATCTGTGGCCTGTTCGATCACTCGGTTGACCTTTGCCTGAATCGCTAACTCGTCGCGTTGACGCCGAAGCTCAGCCTCCCGTTTAACGAGTACAGTGATATCGCGCAACACACCCGCAAAGACCCGCTGCCCATCTACCCGGGATTCGGACACCGCAAGCGATACATGGATGAGGCTACCGTCGATTCTGCGAGCCTTAACCTGACGACCAATCCCAATAATGTGCCGTCTGCCGGTGCGCAGATAACGTTCGAGGTAACCGTCATGCTCACTGGCATAGGGTTCCGGCATCAATACCTTGACATTTCGGCCGATCAGTGATTCAGGTGTGTAGCCCAATTGCTGTTCAACTGCGGAATTGACATCCAAAATTCTCCCTGATTCATCCATCGTTATCACCGTATCGACCAACGAGTCCAGCACCGATTTCAAACGGTCGAGTTGTTGTTTTCCGGGAGATTTATCGTTCAATGCAGCCTCTCTGAAGCGGTTGTTCTGAATAAGGACAGTCCTTTCGATGCAACTTTTTGTTTGTCTACCAGGTGGGTGATTTTGGGAAATCGCAGTAAAACAGACACTGCAAAGCGCGCATAAATTGTGCGCCATTCAATGGCCAATTTCTAAAAAGCCTAATGTCTTGGTGAATTTTAGCTGCAAAAACTTTCTGGTTTACCTTGCTATGCAGGCTAGAAAATTTACGCTCGTTAGCACTCGCTACCGCAATCAAACGTGAGCCAGGTCACGGTTTAACGGAAATTGATTTTCTACACTGATAGCGACGCAAGATACCTGTCAGGGTCTGTGCCAAACCGCTTGTACTGAGCAGTCACTAAACCTTTGACCACTCACTGAAAAGTTACACCTACGCATACAGATATCCAATGACCCGCTACCGTTTGGCAGAAATTGGCCTCGACCACAACCAGCGCACCTTGCTAGTAGCGGTGCTGGAGCTGGCCTCTGGCTTGGAGATCTCCCAATGGCAGTGGAGCAATTGCATCGCTTCAGCTGATGCCCTGATCATTGCAATGGATTCCGAGCCGGGCCAGCGTTGCTGGGAACAGCTGTCTGCACGCAGCCAATCCCCTGCACCCGTCGTCCTCATGGGCCAATCAGTCGGCAACACACAGCCCGATCGCGTCACGGCGATACTCTCTCCGCCCTATCACTATCCTCAATTGCTCACCGCGCTAAAGCAGTTGGAGAAAAACCTGCGTGAGCGCGCGAGAACAGAGCAACCTTTCATTTTTCCGACTATTGATCAGGCAGGCGAGATGCGCGATGTGGTGCTGCCTACCGTCATCGACTCAACGCTGGAAATCGCAACAACTCCGCCCGATACGCCGCTGGAAACGCGCTCGGCCCATCCGCCTGTTGCAATAACGCCTCCCAAACTTGACCCCTTACCCATCGCATCCACAAATGGCGCCGGGCTAGTCTCGCCCCAAGAAGTATTGATGAAACCCTCGAGTACCCAGAGCACGTGTCCGGCGGTGCTCGTCACAGATACGCAGGCAGCAGCCCCACCGAGCAAACAGAAAGACAGGCTTCCCCTGCTCACCAGTCCACCCCCGGCAGACATGACTCAGGAAACCACTCTGTCTCAGCCCCCCAAACCTGCACCCAGCTCCAAGGCTCCCAGCAAGGGACGAGTGATACCGTTTCCTCCCGCGACGAACTCAGCTCGCAACAATCAAGCACCTGAAGAGGTAACGCCGACCTCTGAACAGAATGATCAAGCACCTGAAGAGGCAACGCCGACCTCTGAACAGAATGATCGCGCAGCTGAAGAGGCTGTACCGACCTCTGAACAGGCAGCTCAGGGCACCACAGCACAAGACGCAGATGCAATCAGTAGCTCGTCCCTTACCGATACAAACCACTCGACGCCACCTCTACCGGGCACCCTGCAAAGTGGTGTAGAACCTCCGCAGGCGTCCCGGACAGCGAGCAGATCGAAGATCACTACACCACCAGCGGCATCTTCTACACGACCACCCCACACCGATATGGCCGCATTACTGCGACCTGCGCGCATGTATTACCCTGCAACTCGACTGCTTGGATTGATACGCTCGATTCTCGCAGAGGGTGACAGCAAAGCAATCGACACCGAAGGTCATCCCCCGTTACAGATTTTTCCCATTAGCAAGACCTTCATCTTTCCGGCCTCTCTTGAAGCCCATGCGGACTTGTTTCGCATCCCGGCCTATGAATTTTCGCTCACCGCGATCCATAAATCCGCATCGGGCGATGATCCCCTGACGCGTCCCCAGCCAATCGAAATTCTGCTCTACACTGCAGCTTTATTGGGTTCCGATGGTAAATACTGTCGCTACGCACCGATTACTCACACGCTGCGACTGAAACAGCCACCTGATTTCACGCGTCTCCCCCACACCTCAGCGCATCAAC
This sequence comes from Thiotrichales bacterium, assembly GCA_024763135.1. Taxonomy (GTDB): domain Bacteria; phylum Pseudomonadota; class Gammaproteobacteria; order UWMA-0217; family UWMA-0217; genus JANTGD01. The sequence continues at coordinate 17,858 of JANTGD010000012.1, forward strand.
GACTCGCACAATTCATGCTAAACAACAATGCAGACCTTCCAACCATTGCGGCGGCGACGCAGATTCCGATTGAGACGGTGATCAGCTTTCATAATGCCTGTTGTGAATTGCATTTGATTGAGCATCTTGATGAGCAGGGGCAACCGGAAGTGGAGCGTAGCTGCCCCTATTATCGACAGGACCATCCGCTGCCACCACAGCGCTCGCTGTTTGCCAAACTCCGGCGCACCTTGCGACGCAAACCCCCGCACGATCCCGATGATGCATCGAAATCGTAGCGATAACGCGAGCGTCGCCTTGTGAGCTTCTTGCTCTGAGCGCGCGGCCTGCGTCTCTATCGCCTAGCTGTAAAATAGCGGCCCTGAATTTTTATAAAAAGCGATTCAATTGATCGAGGTGATCTATGAGCAAAAGTGAAGAACTAAAAAAAATCCATACGGAGTTGCGTGAAAATGTCCCTGATATTTCTGGTGTAATGATCGCCAGTTACGAGGGACTGTCCATCGCCACCGACTTCCCGGAAGACGAGGCCATTCGTATCGCCGCCGTAAGTGCTGCGGCATCCGGCTTGGGTAATCGAATCTCCGGCAATGCCGCGCTGGGTGAGCCCGAAGAGGTCATGGTCAAAGGGAAGGATGGCCTCATGCTCATTTATCTGGCGGGCGAAAAAGGTGTTCTGGCCGTGCGTGCCAGTGCGCGTGGAAATCTTGGCCTGGTGCGCCTCGAAGCCAGCGAAGCGGCCAAGGAAGTTACCCGTATTCTCAATATGTAGCCATAAGCGAGCTAACCCATGAAGGCAGAACTGACCGAAAACATTCTCAATCAAATTCCCGACAGCGTGCGTTTCAATCAGGACGATGCCGCAGCGCTGGTGGCACATCAGTCTTTCTTACTCAGCCTGGAAGATGAGCTGGTGAAGGGCTTCTACGATCACCTGTATGCGCACGAGACGACTCGCAAGATTTTTACGGACGACGAACGTGAAGCCCGGGAAAAAACGTTGCGTGACTGGTATCAACGCACCCTCTCGGGTCCCTTTGACACGCACTACTGGGAATGGCAAACACTGGTAGGCCTCGTTCATATTAAACGGAATGTCAACAATGCCATGGTCGCAGGGATGTGGGGATGGCTCCAGACATTTCTCGGGCAGCATGTCTTGGAAAAACTACCCAGCGAAGAAGCATTGAAGGTGATTAAAGCCGTGCACGCCCTGCAAGCAGTCGTGATGGCGCTGATCAGCGAGAGCTACCAGCGGAATATGTTCACTGCCGTAGACAAAGCCGCGGGGCTCAATGAAGCATTATTGTATCGTTTGGTCAGCATAGAGATCGATGAAATGCTGGCACAGGCACGCTGAGGATGACAGCGCAAGCCATTGATACTTGGGTCGTCTGCACAGGAGAGCCACCCGCAATTTCGCCGCTACCTGCCTCCGACCCCGCACTAAAACCACGGGATCATGCGCTGCGGTCCGTGCCCTCGACACAGTCTGAGCAACACGCCCAGCTGCATTTCCTTGCCCAACGCATTTTGCGGAATCCCCGCGACATGCTCGCACACACGCAACGGATTTTCCTCACTGCAGCCATCGAAAATCATCACCACTGCTTTGCCGCACTGGTGGATTTATACATCGCTGCCGGCAGTCAGGCCACGGCGCTGCGCAAAACGTTGCTGGCCCAACATCGTCATTGCCTGAGCGACCGTGAGGCCGCCTACCTCTACCGACATCTTGCAACAGGCTTGTCGCCCGACGCGTTGTCCGGCCTCGACGGCGCGCTACTGGTAACACCCAAAGCGCAAATCAAGGCATTCGTGGCCCTCGAAGACGGCCCGGCAGAGACGTCAGCCAGCACAATACCGAATCGTCTCCGAACAGTGGCAACGCTCCTGGAAAATGGTCAAATCGATGCCGCCCGCTGCTTGCTGGAACAACGACTCGAGCAAGACCCCGGGGATAGTCTCACCACATTGGAATTGCTCTCATTGTATCGTGATCAGCAGCTTTGCAGCGCTTTCAGAGCAACTTATGCGCGTCTCTTAGGACGCCGTCTCGCACTTCCGGAACTCTGGGAAAAAGTCGATCACGAGCTGCGTGAGCATGGACAGACAACCTCGGATTGAAGCTGCATGTCGAATTATCGCCTGATCGACAGTTACCACTTACTGCCAAGCCCCGCTGGGGCTTTCTACGCCGTCACCGAAGCCGAAAATACACCACTGAAAAAACTCTTACTGGGGTTACTCCAGGCGACAACGAGTCAACGTGTGGATCTGCCAACACTTATGAGGCTTCTAGAGACAGAAGATGAACAACAAGCCCTTGCCTGGCTCTATCAAGCCCAAACCCTACAGTGGCTACAAGGTTTCGAAGCACCCCAGCAGCTCGCTGAGCGCGGCTTAGGCGGACAACTACAAGACCTTCTGGGCACGCTCAGCAGCCTGCACAAAGCGCTGCTGGTAGATTGGAATGGCTTTCCGATGGTGCGCAGCGGCCTTGATGACGTCTCTACGGAAAGTCTCGCAGCGCTGGCTGCTGACTTGGCCAATGTGCAAAAGCGCCATCGCCGCCGTCTACAAAAGCAGCTAGGCTTGGCTGGCCAAGGTTGGGCTGCAGTGGATGCTTATGGGTCGAGCAGAGTCGGGGTCTGGCCACTGCGGTTTGGCAACCGAGAATTTCTCCTCGCTATCGTCGGCGAGCCACGCCTCAATCAGCAGGACTTTACGACACTCGTTTGGACTTTGGCGCATCGTTATGGGACGGATGAAAGCACCTAACAGGTTGTTGAAAAACTCTCAGCTGGCACGATCCAGCGTTAATTGTGGCTCAAAATGCTCATTGACTGCGTGTAAACTGCGCTTTTTCTCCA
>JANTGD010000013.1 GCA_024763135.1 Thiotrichales bacterium
CCGTCATTTTAAACTGGACGATGTACTAGACGAGTTTGTCTTCCAGCATTTCTTCGCTGTGTTCTCCTTCTTCAAAGACATCCGCAGCCTGACCCACAATCAGGTGGTCTGGAGGAACCACCACATCGGGATTTTTGTTTGGATATGGAATATTGATGAGGATATGGCGCATAGCGTTCAAACGTGCACGCTTTTTACAATCTGATTTGATCACCGTCCAAGGGGCATCGGCCGTATCTGTATAGAAGAACATCGCTTCCTTGGCCTTGGTATAGTCATCCCATTTGTCCAGCGAGGCCAAATCGATAGGACTAAGCTTCCATTGCTTCAGCGGGTCTTTGCGACGCTTTTGAAATCGCCGAAATTGCTCGGCACGACTGACTGAGAACCATAGTTTGAACAGCCGCACACCATCGCGTACCAGCATCCGCTCGAGTTCGGGCGCCTGACGCATAAACTCGAGATATTGCGTGGGCGTACAAAATCCCATGACTTTCTCTACACCCGCCCGGTTGTACCAGGAGCGGTCAAAAAGTACGATTTCGCCTGCTGACGGGAAGTGCTTGATATACCGCTGAAAATACCACTGCCCCATTTCCAGGTTGGTTGGTTTTTCCAACGCCACGACACGTGCTCCCCTGGGGTTGAGGTGTTCCATGATACGTTTGATGGTGCCCCCTTTCCCAGCGGCATCCCGCCCTTCGAAAAGAATCAACATGCGTTCACCCTTTTCTCTGATCCAGGCCTGCATTTTCAGCAACTCAATCTGCAAATCAGCCTTTTGTGCTTCATACTCATCCCGGTCCATTTTCTTCGGGTAAGGATAAGTACCCTGCTGAAAAATGGCTTTACGCGAAAGTTTACGCACTTTGTCTGGTTTATTTTTTTTGCTTGATTTCTCCGACTTTGCAGATGTCTCCAGCTTTTTCATGGGATCTTTCTCATCGGGGATTGTGGTCAACGTCATCTCGGGCTCCTCTCTCACGCTACATCTCATCAATGGCACATACGTTCGGCAGATAACAAGTCTGCCGAACTCAACTGGGTAAGACTGACTAAGACAGTCTATAGTAAAGCCACATCCAGCGGGTCTCTAAGCGCTTAGGCACAAGGCCCACCGACGCAGGCATAATCATTCTATATTAAGCCGGTGTAACACCATGGATGAGTACCCAGAGCCCCCGGCAGGGAGTGTCGCAGATATTACGACCCCTTGCTGCATATCTAGGCAGAGACTTAGCCGTTGCCGGCGAGCCGCGCCTGGACCCTTAACATCTGGAGCGCTCTTTGTGAGGCTCTACTATGTAGATAGTCTGTAACTACTCAACGAGTTGTCAAAAAATAAATTCACCGCTCAGATTGACCCTGAAATTCATCAGATCAAGGCGAAATATGAGAGTTTACAAGTGTCAATGACCATCTTTTATGCAGAGCTAGCGCATTTCAGGGACTAATTGAGTAGCTGCTGTCGAATTCTCTATCAAACATTGGCATTTTAAACAGAACTTCAGTCATGTGAATTGACGTCAATCAACAAGATGTACTGCCCAAACCACTTGTCTCGCCTGGATTAAACTGTCAGGGGAATCAAGCGCAGCGCGCGTGAGAGACCCAGGCATGTACGGGTTGTGGAAATGACCACTTGAAATCAGGAGCAAATATTCACATGTCGTGATCCCGATGCCACTGGGATCAACATCTTGACTAACCCGGCAAAATGACGATAATTCACTTGCAGAACATAGTATAACTGTCTAAATTAAATAGTATTAACTATAGCAATCCCATGGTAGTAGATATGCAAAAAATTGTTTTCGGTGCGCTCAATGTCTGTCTATTGGCTCTGGCAGCAGTTCAAGTTCAGGCTGCTATCGCCGCCAATGATGAAGATGTCGCCATCACATTGGCTGAAAAAATTGAACCGTTCTATGGAAAGAACATCAAGGAAGTCGACAAATTCCTGGCAGAGAATTATGGCGTTGCAAAACCCATGAAAAAAGAAGGTTCAGCATACACCTATATGGTACCGGTCAGCGACCCCATATGCGGCAGCGTCAAACTCGATACCAGCAATCATAAGATCACAGGGGTGCAGACTATGTCCTGGAACCGCGGTGATGACAATCTGTATGGAAACGCTTGCGACCTAGCCTTTAAACACACCAAGTGATCCTGAGCCAACCGCAGGATAACTAGGCTCGTATGAGCCCGGGAGGCTGCACCTGAAAATGATTCATTGCCGGGCTCGACAATAAAATCGATCCTGTTTACAGTGCATTGGAAGGACAAACCACCCTGGCCAACTTGAAAAGCGCCCGGTAAGCGTGGTTTGCGCTAATCGTCATCACTGCCTTGCTCGAGCAATTCCGGCTCTGGCCTCCCCAGGAGCGCACCCAAATGCTGCTTGGAAATGGCTTTGACACGATCTTGGCTCAATCGTCGTTCACAATACAGCAGATCATCCAGCAGCTGGCGGTCCTGATAGACAATATCTGTGGCCGCAGGTTGAAAAGAACGCTTCAGACTCACCCGCGCCACACGCCCGAGATTGATCCCACGACCATCATCCAAGAGCAACACATGCGGCATGAGATTGCGCGCAGGATCAGGGCGCGGGAAATCGATCACATCCAGTAATTCAAATGGTTGGCTGTCCAACGTCACTGACAAATTGATCTCGCTCTGACGAACTTCCGCGAGGTATATCTTTTGGCCCACTGCCGTCTTTAACAACTGGATTTGTTCGAGGTATTCTGGGCTTGGCCAAACCGTTTCCGCAGCACTATCATGTGGCTTGCTCATCCTTAACGCACCGCCTCGATACTACCGTCGACAGACAACTCGTCGCACAACTCAGCAAAAGCATCGCGTAGCTTACGGATGCTCGACTCGCTTGGAATTTCAACCAGCATGTCCAGCGAGAACATTGGCGTACCCGTATGGGGCGCGGGGGATGCACGCGTGGACAGCTCTTCGATATTGATACCATGCGCGGCAAAAAAAGCGGTCACCCGGTGGACGATGCCTGGCTGATCCATGGAGACAGTGGACACACGATAGGCTATCCGATCGCCCCGCGGATTGCGTTGTGTGGTGCGTTTTGCACTCATTACCAGGCCCGTTTCCGCTTCGAGCGCCGGAAGCGATTGCAACAAAGCGTCAATCGCAGCGGCGGACCCGGATACCATGAGGATAATGGCGAATTCCCCCCCTAATACCGCCATCCGACTTTCGTCGATATTTGCGGCCACGTTACTCACGCCAGCCGAAAGTTGCTCAACGATACCGGGGCGATCCGGTCCGACCGCAGTGATAACCAACATTTGAGGCATACCCTTCTCCCACTCGTTCCGTTTCAAACCTACTGTTGCAAGCGCAGCAGCGCGACCTGTCAGACGCACACTCGCCCGACCTGACCAGGCGCATTGCCCGATTATTCACGCCTGTGACACTGCCGACTCCAGCTGCTGCACCAGCGCATTGGGTAACTTGAGCGCCTTGGCCAATGCGTCTAGATACTGGCGTTCAGCCTCATTGTCTACGTCTATGACCATACGCGAGGCGAGGTACACTTCCGCCGCAGACTCGACATCCTCCACCTCATTGGCGAGCGCCGCGACGTCGACCGGAGTGGCAATCTCATTCTGAATAAACTGTGCGACATTTTGATCAATACCCAAACCAGCGACTTTTTCTTTAATCATGGCCAGCTCTGCCTCATCGATGTGACCATCTGCCTTGGCAGCCCCCAGCATCGCCTTGAGCAAAATTCGCGAGCGCTTATCGGCCGCCGGACCAGTCAGTTGGTTGACAGGCTGCACATCTGTCGGGACTTCGGTATTCTGTTTGGCCTGCCAATCCTGAAAGGCCTTATACGCCAACCCGCCAATGGCTGCCAAACTGCCCAGCTTGACGGCTGCGCCCCCAACACGCCGCCCACTCTTGGTGCCCAATAAGAGCCCCAAAACCCCGGCGGCCAATGCCCCTTTGCCTATCCCCGACAACATGGCATCACGTTGCTCCCCTGCTTCGGGGACCCCCAGCACTTCCTCCGCTTTGTGCTGACCCTGCTGGACCAGATCAGTCCCAGATGCGAGGAGTTGTTCGAGCAAAGCACGTGCATCCATCTTAAACCTCCTAAGATCATTGGTTGTAATTACCACCGGCAGCGCAGGTATCAGGCTTGACTCAAGGCATGTTCTAGCCTCCACACCTCGTCATCCAGACAAACAACGCGCGAAGAACGATCAGTACTCCCCCTGCGCAGGCGGTTTACAGGCTCCTCAAACCAACTTCACCAAAGCCACGCTGAACACCAGCACCTGTGAAGCAAACCCACCGAGCGTCCCGCCAATGAAGCCCTCGATTCTGTCGGTCTGAGTCGGTCACTGGAAGTTTAGCAGCATCAGATAGAGATGTTATAGAACCACGAAAACTGATGTCTCAGGCGCTGCAGAAGTTCTTACAGGTTTTTTCAAACCCTCATCCCACTGTCTCCCGTTTGCAAGCGAGGAAATGATTGCGCAAAAACTTCTGCAACGATTGATAAAAGCTAACTACGGTACAATGTGCGTTTTGCCAATTCGATTGATCACGTTATGAGCAACACGCTAAGTCTGCTACACATCAAACGCGCCTGTGGCGATCAAGCATTCAAACGCGGCCAAGCCTACCAGAGGGCGGGGCGCATCCGCTCACTGCAAGTTGAGGCGCGCGAAGATGGAATTGAAATCGTGCATGCCAGCGTAGCAGGAAGGGGGCGAAATCTGTATCAACAAATCATCGAGCTACGTCACTCCGAGCAACATCAACTTGAAATCGATGGCGAGTGCAGCTGCCCTGTCGGCTACGATTGCAAACATGTCGCGGCCGTACTGATCGAGTTGATTGAGCAACGTCGCAGCACAGCATCTCCCGGTGATACCCTGAGCTCGATCGACACTTGGCTGAGCGACCTAAAAAACGCCGGCAGCACACCGCAACGCGCGACCAGCAAAAAAAATAGTACAACGAGCAGTTATACGCTGGTCTATACCCTAGAGCCCGACCTGAGCAGCTCGGGTCCTGCCGGATTGCAGGTCTCAGCGCATAAGGTCCGGATGCTCAAGCGAGGTGGCTATGGCAAGCCCGCGCCATTTCAGATCGATCAAGCGCTCGAAGACTACTACGTCTACGATTTTTTACACCCCATCGATCAGCAGATTGCGCGCCTGCTCGCGACGCCCACGGCTTTCTACTACGCTCGTTATAATTCAGAAAAACAACTCAAAGGGGAGTTTGGCGAACTGGCGTTAAAAAAACTGCTCGAGTCGGGTCGCTGCCATTGGCGCGACGTGGAGGGCCCGGTACTCCATGAGGCAGCCCCACGAAGAATCGAGTTTGAATGGACCCAAAGCAACGATGGACAACAACTGCTCTACAACATTGAGCCACCGGTCGAAGAGTTGCTCCGTCTGCAGGATTTCTGGTTTATCGACACCCCGCAGCATGCCGTGGGACGGGTGGCGCATCCCGACCTGTCTGCAGAACAGCTCCAGGTGCTGCTCCAGGCTCCCGTGATCCCTGCGCAGCAACTGGAAACCGTGGCGCGCAAACTATTACTCGATACACCCGAATGTCCGGTGGAGCCCCCGGTTGCACTGGATCTTGAGAAACGCCGCCTCTCTCAGCTCGAACCAACACCCCGCTTGCGTCTCGTGTACGCACCCTTTCGCCAGGCACCCGGAGAAGCCGCCCCGGTCCATCACGCACGTTTGAGTTTTCGCTATGCAGAAATCGAGTTTGAACGCTTGACCGACCATCCGCTGCATCGCGTCTGTCAGGACAACATTCTCTACGAAGTGACGCGCGAGCCTGAAATGGAAGCTCACGCCATTGAGCAGCTCGAGCAACTCGGGCTGAGCCGAGTTGCCGATACGGGCGGTGAGTTCTCGCTGGATTGGACGTTTGCGGACGCTACCGCAACAGATGAAGTTCTTTTTTGGTTCGAGTTGCTCGAACACGATCTCGATGGACTCAAAGCGCAAGGATGGGAAATCGACATTGATCCCAGTTTTCAAATCACTTTCAGCACCGCCGATAGCTGGGATGCGGAAGTTGAAAGTGGCGGCGACGCCTGGTTCACCCTGTCACTGGGCATCGAGGTCGAGGGGCAGCACGTCAATCTGTTACCCGTATTGGTAAATATCCTGGCCGAGAGTGACACCCCCCAAACGTTGTATCAGCTGCTGGAGGAACGCGAACATTTTCTCGTACCCCTGGATGACTTTCACTGGCTCAAAATCGGCACCGAGCGATTACAACCGATTTTCGAGACGCTGGTAGAACTCTATGACCAACAACCGCTCGATAAGGAAGGCAATCTCACTTTAAACCGCCTGGAAGCTGCGCAACTTGGCGACCTGCTCAATAATCCACAACTGCGCTGGAAGGGTGCAGAGGAACTGAAGGCGCTGAACGATAAACTCCGCAACTTTTCGGGGATCACCCCTGTCACGACACCTGAGGGTTTTCAGGCACAACTCCGCAGCTACCAAAGCCAGGGAATTGCTTGGCTGAATTTTCTTCAAGAGTTTGGTTTCCATGGCATTCTTGCAGATGATATGGGGCTAGGAAAAACTGTGCAGACGCTGGCCCATCTGCTGCGCGAAAAACTCAGTGGACGGCAACAACACCCCAACCTGGTCATCGCTCCTACCAGTCTCATGGGGAACTGGCGCCGTGAAGCGGAACACTTCGCGCCCAGCTTGCGTGTCGCGGTTTTACATGGTCCCGAACGTCACCGGCTCTTTACTCAGCTGGCGCAATACGATCTCATTCTCACCACCTACCCACTGCTGCGGCGTGACCGGGACCTCCTGCAAAAGCAACCCTTTCATCTCATCGTGCTCGACGAGGCGCAAGCAATTAAGAACCCCAAGTCGCAAACCACACAAACCGTATTCGAACTGCAGAGCCAAAACCGCTTGTGCCTGACCGGGACACCACTCGAAAATCATCTAGGAGAGCTTTGGTCGATGTTCCACTTTCTCATGCCCGGCTTTCTTGGCCCTTTGGAGCGCTTCAATCGACTGTACCGGCGCCCCATTGAAAAACACGCCGATGACGTGCGGGCCGAGCAATTGCGCAAGCGACTCGCGCCTTTCCTGCTGCGGCGCACCAAAGAAGCGGTAGCCACCGAACTACCGGAAAAGAACGAAATCATCCGCACGGTCACACTCGAAGGTGATCAGCGCGATCTGTATGAATCGATCCGCATGGCCATGGACAAAAAAGTGCGAGACGAGATTAAACGCAAAGGCCTCGCGCGCAGCCAAATTATGATTCTGGATGCCCTGTTGAAACTGCGACAGGTATGTTGCGACCCGAGCCTCGTCACCCTCCCACAAGCCAAACGCGTCAAAACCAGCGCGAAGCTGCAGCTGCTCATGGAGGTGTTGCCAGAAATGATCGAGGAGGGCCGCCGAATCTTACTGTTTTCTCAGTTCACTTCAATGCTTCAGATCATCCGTAAGGCACTGGAAAAGCGCGGTATAGACTACAGCCTGCTGACCGGCCAGACGCGTAAGCGCGATGCGGCGATTGCAAGATTTCAGGAAGGGGAAGCCCCGGTATTTTTGATCAGCCTGAAAGCAGGCGGTGTAGGGCTCAATCTCACCGCCGCCGATACCGTAATCCACTATGACCCATGGTGGAATCCCGCTGCGGAAAATCAAGCCACAGACCGGGCCCATAGAATCGGGCAAAAAAACACCGTGTTTGTCTACAAGCTCATTACAGAACAAACTGTGGAAGACAAAATCCTTGCACTGCAGCAGAAAAAACAAGCCCTTGCAGATTCCATCTACACTGGCGAGCGAACCCAAGGCACAGAAGCAGTCACCGCGGAAGACCTGGAAGAATTACTCAAACCGCTTAGCGGTCAATAACTATAGTCCCGAGCACAGCGAGCGCCTGCCGCGCACATCAATTCATAAGGGATTGTACTGGCCATGCTTGCAATTTTATCCGCAGGCAGGCCTTCCCCCCATAGTACTGCCTGCATGCCGAGCGTCGCCCGGGGCAGCGGCCGAAGATCCACGGTAATCATGTCCATGGAGACCCTCCCCACAATGGGACAAAGCACCCCATCGATCAATACCGGAGTCCCTTCCGCGGCGTGTCTTGGGTAGCCATCGGCATAACCTGCCGCGATGACCCCTACTTGCATCCGCTCAGGACAGCGATAGGTGCTGCCGTAACCCACCCGATCACCCGCCTGGTGAGTATTGATAGCCACCAGCGGTGCCCGCAGAGTCATGACAGGCCAGAGGCCCAGATCGAGCCCATGTTCCTCCACAAAGGGCGATGCGCCGTAGAGCATCAGTCCCGGCCTCACCCAGTCATAGCGCGCCGCCGGCATGGCCAGCGTTGCCGCTGAATTGGCTGCACTCGCCATCCGTTTGTACTGTTGGAGCAACTGCTCAAATCGTGCGAGCTGTAATGTATTGATGGGATCTTCCGGTTCATCTGCATTCGCAAAATGCGTCATTAGCGTGGTGCAGCGGGGTCCCAGACGTTCGAGCAAACGATCGACATCCTCGGGTTGGATGCCCAAACGCCCCATGCCGGTGTCCACCTTGAGCCAAAGTTCCGGCCAGAGAAAAAAAGAGTCAGGCAGATCAAAAACTTGTTCCCACTGATGGATCACTAACGTAAGCCCCGCTTCCGTCGCCTCCTGCAACTCCTGCGCATCGTGCGCGCCCTGCAACACCAAAACAGGGCGATCGACTCCCGCCTGCCGCAGCTCTAACCCTTCCCCCACGCACGCAACCGCAAATCCATCAGCTTCCTGTAATGCATCGATCACTTCGAATACACCATGACCATAGGCATCAGCCTTGACAACTGCGAGTATCCGACTCTTTCCAACCACCGAGCGCAACACAGTAAAATTATGTTGTAATGCAGACAGGTTGACGGATACGCGAGCCGGCCGGCTCATCCAAAGCTCTCCGAAGAATAAACGTCGGGTGCGTAACTCTCGAAGCGGGTAAACTCGCCCCGAAACGTGAGTTTTATCGTTCCAATAGGCCCATTCCGTTGCTTGCCGATAATGATTTCAGCGACGCCTTTTTCATTCGTTTCTTCGTTATAGACCTCGTCGCGATAGATGAACATAATGAGGTCGGCATCCTGCTCAATCGCGCCCGACTCCCGCAGATCAGACATCACCGGACGCTTATTGGGGCGCTGTTCGAGACTGCGATTGAGCTGTGATAGCGCAATGACGGGTACCTTCAACTCTTTCGCCAGTGCTTTAAGACTGCGCGAGATCTCGGAAATTTCTGTGGCGCGGTTTTCGCTTGAACTGGAGGTCTGCATCAACTGCAGATAATCCACCATAATCAGTCCAAGCTGTTTATGTTCACGGCGCAGACGACGTGCCCGCGCCCGCATTTCGGTAGGAGTCAACGCAGGCGTATCATCGATAAACATAGGAGTTTCGGTGAGCAGCTCGACTGCCGTCGTCAGACGCGGCCAGTCTTCTTCCCGCAGTTTACCGGTCCGCAAACGTTGCTGGTTAATGCGTCCCATCGACGAGAGCAAGCGCAGAGCGAGTTGCTCACCGGGCATTTCCATACTGAAAACAGCAACCGGCAGCCGCTGCTTCATCGCCGCGTATTCGCACAGATTCATGGCAAACGTGGTCTTTCCCATCGAAGGGCGTCCCGCAACGATCACCAAGTCACCTGCCTGCAATCCCGATGTCATTTCGTCGAGATCCTCATACCCGGTCGGAATCCCGGTGACACCATCACCTTTCTCATTCATGGTGTCGATATATTCGACAGCACCTTTGACGAGGCTTTTGAGTGGTTGGAACCCCTGCTGGCCACGCATCCCCTGTTCGGCGATTTCGAATACCTGGCGCTCGGCTTCGTCGAGAATCTCTTTGCTGTCTCTGCCCTGGGGATTGAAAGCGCTATCGGCAATTTTGCTCGACACGGAGATTAAACTGCGCAGTATCGAACGCTCTCTAACAATATCGGCGTACGCACGTACATTGGCGGCACTTGGCGTATCACGCGCGAGCATCCCCAAGTACGTCAGCCCTCCCGCTTGTTCAAGCAAGCCGCGTGGCTCCAGCCACTCTGACAGGGTGACTACATCAAAGGGTTCATTTTTTTCAGCAAGGGCACGAATAGCCGAGTAGATTGTCTTGTGATCCTGCCGGTAGAAATCTTCTTCCACCACCCGATCGGCAATCTGATCCCAGGTTTGGTTATCCAAAAGCAGGCCACCGAGCACTGCCTGTTCGGCCTCGATAGAGTGGGGAGGAATTTTGAGTGACTCGACCTCGTCTGTTGGCGAGAAGTCGTCTGGATAGTGTGTATCTGGCATTGGCTTCAAATTATTTACGAAGCCATTAAACCATCAAACCCGATCTGCGACCAGACGGGTGAAGCAATTTAACACCGGCCCTGGGGAAGAACCGCTAGCACATCGTCCAGTTTAAAACGCCAGACTCAGTTGTCCTGTCTGCCTTCCTGGGTAGGCGCACTGCGCAGGGAATGGTTGCTCCCTTACCAAGGAGTGCAACAACACCTGGAATGCCGACAGAGCAATCCTTTGAGCGCTTCTGCGATGCCTCACCTCGGCGTTGCAGTGCTTGCCAGGGACGCTGGCATCAGCCGAACCGCTGATACCAGCGTGGGGACATCAGTGTTCTGTCTCTTCTTCCGGGACCACAACGATTTTAACGGGCACATCGACATCAGAATGGAGATGGATTTCAATCTCATACTCTCCGGTGTGACGCAGCGCCCCTTCCGGCAAGCGAACTTCTCGCTTCTCAACAGGATTCCCTGTTGCACTGATCGCTTCTGCAATTTCTGCAGTACCGACCGATCCAAACAACTTGCCCTCAGAACCGACATTGGCTTCAATGACCACCTCGAGTTCGGCCAGCTTTTCCTGTCGCGCCTGTGCTTGTGCCAACGCATCGGCAGCGGCCTTTTCCAGCTCCGCACGACGAGTCTCGAACTCCGCCAAGTTCGCCTCGGTGGCATATTTGGCTTTGCCGCTGGGTATCAAAAAATTACGGGCATAACCCGGACGGACGGAGACTTTGTCTCCCAAATTACCGAGGTTTTCAACCTTGTCTAACAGAATCACATCCATCATTTTCACCTTAATTGGTCTTGATCACAGGCACTGCCACAAGAACACAGCGCTGTCATCGTTTATAAATCGTTTTGTCTGCGCCGGTGCGCCTGAACCCCCAGAGAGCCGCTGAATATGGCTTTACTATCGATTGTCTTAGTCAGTGGCCCGGCGGCGGAAATCAGCGAAACTGTCTACCAAACCCAGACCCGCAATCGACATGACCATGGGCGCTAGAAACACAATCAAAAACACATACATCGCCACCAATACCGCTTTGGGCCAGCCTCTTCGCTTGACTAACGCATGCACCACGGCGAATCCCTGCAATAAAAAAACCACTGCGGCAACGGTTGCCAGCGACATGGTCAGTGGTGAAGCCACCAGCAGCGCAAGGAATATCAGCGTCACTGCCAGCAAAGCCGGCCATTGCCCCAGGCGCAACTCCTGAAACTCGGCCGCAAAACCACCTGGATTGTATAACGCAGCCTGCATCGCACGCCCCAGCATCAGTGTGACCACGGAGCTGAGTAATACCGCCGCCGTCAGCAACCCGCTGAGCGAGCGTGCAATGGCGCGCAACTGATCATCCAATGTCGGTCCCTGCGACTCCATTTTTTCGAGCGCCGGACGCAGATATTCATCGAGCAGGCTCAGCCACCAGGCTTCCTGGTTGGGCAGTAACAGGTAAACCACCACCAGCACGAGCAGCGATGCCACCATTCCCACCTGGAGCGTCAGCGTCCAGCTGGAAGACACTCGCAACACAACCGCCAGACCCAGCAATGGAAGCCATTGAATGAGCCCTGATCCCAGCCCCAGCCACAACCCTTGCCCCATTGATGCAGTGACCGCGCCTAATGCCAATGCACTGAAAAGCGTCACGAACAACGCTTGTTGCAGGCCAACCCGCAGCACAACCAGTGCAATAATGGCGCCGCTGAGTATTCCAACGGGCGCTAGAAATAAAGCTGCAATGGAAAACCCCACTGCAGCCAGAACGGCCTGGGGTAAGCCACGCATTACAAACTGCGCCAAGCTCTTCAAGATCATGTCACACGATCACTCATCACGCACAAGGTTGACATTGGTGTGGCGGGTAACGCCGACGTCCGGTCAGATAGTCTGGACGCTTGTTTGCGCTCGCCCAGCATTTGCCTTCCTTCGCGGGCGTGCACGCCACAGTGGCGGATGGGGCTAGACGCTACTGGCTGTCGGTGTAGGGCATTAGCGCCAGATACCGCGCCCGTTTGATCGCGGTCGCCAGCTGACGCTGATAGCGCGCCTTGGTGCCAGTGATACGACTGGGAACGATCTTGCCGGTTTCTGTCACATATTGTTTGAGCGTTTCGAGATCTTTGTAGTCGATCTCCTTGACCCCTTCGGCAGTGAACCGGCAAAAACGTTTACGCTGAAAAAAACGAGACATATCTTTATCCTCTGCGGGTTGATGTTACGACGACGCTGCAGTCGTTTCAGTTTTCTCAGATTCAGCCGTTGGCTGTGCTTTCTCTGCGGGCGCTTCGCTGGTTTGAGGGGCAGCCCCTTCGTCTTCCTGCTTGGCCAACGGAGAAGTCTCAGTAACAGCCTCATCTCGACGGATGATGAGATTACGGATGATTGCATCATTGAAACGGAAAATGCTGACCAGCTCATCGTGTACATCCTGGCCGCACTCAATGTTCATCAACACGTAATGCGCCTTATGGATTTTATTGATGGGATATGCGAGCTGACGACGCCCCCAGTCTTCGACGCGATGCACCACGCCCTGACCTTCCTGAACCAGCGCTTTGTAGCGCTCGATCATGGCAGGAACCTGCTCACTCTGATCAGGGTGGACCAGAAACACGATCTCATAATGTCTCACTTAAAAACTCCCAATGGTTTGAACAGCTTCCCACACCCGTGGTGAAGCTAGGAGCCGCCGTAGCGGATAAAAAAGGGGCGTAATCATAGGAGATACGGTAGCAATTAGCAAATCCCCAAGCGGGGCGAAGCACTTTGAACTCAAAAGTACCCGCGCATAGCCATTCAGGAAGCTCTGATTAGTTCTGGCGCGAGCAGATTGTGGTGAAAAATTGTCCAGTTCAAGGCGCGGATCGCAGGTAATAGCTGGCTATTGCGAAGATCTGCAACGCAGAAGTGGGCGATTTTGCGCCGCAAGATGCCGTGTTACGCATTGCTCAGAGCTTCCATAATTTGCATGCTGTCGGGCTTTCGCGAACCTGCACGCATTGCACGAGCAGAAAAAGTACACAAAACCAGCCGACGCTGTCATCGAACGCGCGGTCATCCCTTAGGCAGAGGCCACTTGAAACTAAGTCGTCCGTCTCCATATACAGGAACAATCGACCCGGTGCCATAGTGATTGCTCGAGCCGCAGCCCGGCCATGCACGGCACCTTCTGTCAAACCCTAAAAAACAAGGAGCTACGCGATGAGCCTGCCAAATTACGACCCCTGGAGCATCATTGACCAAATGCGCAATGAGATTAATAAAGCAGTGAGCGCCCGTACTGGTGAAGAAAGCGCGGTGGTAACCGCCGACTGGACACCTTCCGTCGATATTAAAGAAGAAGACAAGCAATTCGTCTTGCTGGCGGATATTCCTGGCGTCGACCCCAAAGACATCGAAGTCAACATGGAAAACGGAATGTTGACGATCAAAGGTGAACGCAAAACCGAAGCCACGGAAGAAAAAGAGGACTACAAGCGCGTCGAGCGTGTGTATGGCAGTTTCTACCGCCGTTTTTCGCTGCCCGAAACCGCAGATGCCGAAAAGATATCCGCGACCGCGAGCAATGGAGTCTTAAAGGTCACGATCCCCAAGGTCGAGAAAGTTCAACCAAAACGCATTAACGTCAACGTATCCGAATAAGACTTCCGCACACCCAGACTGACTGCACGCAGTGGGTCTGGGTGCCCATCTTTCCCATTTAGACCGCCGCAAAACTGCTGTATAGCCCAATCACCGTTCTGTACTGAGCGCTCAATGCCTTCCCCCTCCTGAAGCCATCAGCAGTACCCGATCCAGCCACCGGGTGGGCAACAAACGTCTTAAAATTGCAAACAGGTAGGTTGGCACAGTCACGAAATAGCGAGGCTTTGGATGACGTGCTTCCAACGCGTGAACCAAGCGTTTAACCACTGCATCCGGCGGCAGGGTAAACGGTGCCACGGCAGCTTTTGCGCGTAAGCGACGCTCCATGGCGACGTAACTTTGTGCATGGACGCTGGGCCGCCCCTGCAAATTACGCACATACACTGCATACGCATTTTCACGAAAACGACTCTCTATGGGCCCCGGTTCAATCAGCACCACCGAAATACCGGAACCGCGCAGCTCCAACCGCAAAGTGTCCACCAAACCTTCAAGTGCAAACTTGCTGGCATTATAAGCACCCCGATAGGGAAAGGCCGCCAACCCAAGAATGGAACTGTTGTAAACAATCCGTCCAAAGCCCTGTGCGCGCATCACGGGTATGATCCCGTTGGTAAGTTCTTGGGTACCAAAAAAATTGGTTTCAAATTGCGCCTGCAACATCTCACGGGTGAGATCCTCAACGGCACCCGGCTGGCCGTAGGCAGCATTGTTGAACAGCCCAAACAGCTTGCCCTGTGTCATCTCCAGCACCTGCGATACCCCTCGCTCAATCGATGCGGGGTCAGCCAAGTCCAACCTAAGTGCATCGAATCCCGCCTGAGCGAGACGTGCGACGTCTTGTTCCCGCCGCGCAGTCGCAATGACACGATAACCTCGCGCGCGCAGCCCTTCACAGGCGGCTGCGCCGATCCCGCTGGAACAACCAGTAATCAGGACACTCCGCAATTCGGCTACCATACAATGCCTCTTAACGTGCTACAGTTCATGAAAATCGATGAGAATTTCAGTATCTTACAATCAACAAACGCGTCCAGGCTTAACAAACCCCTGGGCGTTCGATGGAGCCCGGAGCTGAACGAGAACATGGATGTACCCCTTCGCAATCGCGCCCTCGTCTGTCAGTGACTGCCGTAGCCACACATACCCCGCATACTCGCCCTCCGATCCTCCATCCAATGACTTACAGCCCAGCA
This sequence comes from Thiotrichales bacterium, assembly GCA_024763135.1. Taxonomy (GTDB): domain Bacteria; phylum Pseudomonadota; class Gammaproteobacteria; order UWMA-0217; family UWMA-0217; genus JANTGD01. The sequence goes on from JANTGD010000013.1 coordinate 15,225, forward strand.
CCCAGAGTGAGGTCATGAAGGCACATAACTTCGTTTACGACATGGCGGTCGAACTGGCTGATAGCTTCGCAACAGCGGGGATCAGCGATCACGACAACACCCTGGTTCAGGTTTATACCACGAGCCCCAAGCGTAATCATATTGAGGCGATACTCAACGAGATACGCAGTATTCTACCGAGCGCCGTGATTGTGGGCGCCACCACCTCGGCATCGGTTTTCAACGGAGAAATCCGCGAAGATGCCACCGTCATCTCTGTCTGTCAGTTCGACACCACGCTGGTCAGCGTGGCCCATGCCATCTGTGATGCAAACGACGCAGGAGATTTTCGCGAACTCGGTCGTGAACTCGCAGAACTCCCCAGCGATGCCGATACCAGGCTGCTGTTTTGTTATGCGGCCTGTCCACGCCTGAATGCTGAAGAATTGGCCAAGGGCCTAACGGACAATCTCCAAGACATTGTATTGACTGGCTGCCTGGCCACGGGCCCGCGTAGTGGCACCGAGGCTTTTGTCATGCTGGAGACCGAAATCCTCTCCAGCGCAATCGTGTTGGTTGCATTGTCGGGCGAAGAGTTGTTCGCGGATCTCGTTCACAGCAGTGATTGGATGATGCTGGGAACGACCATGGAAATCACCGCCGCCGAAGGCAATCTCGTGGAAACCATCAATGACCGCCCGGCACGGGATATTTACGCACGTTATCTGGGCGAGGAAGCCTGTCGAGAGTTTGCCACGACCTGCATTCGCTTCCCCATGCTCACCGAACGGGACGGTACGATTGTGGCACGCCTGGCACGCGACGCTCACGCCGATGGCAGTATTGAAAGCTGGGGCAATATCTATCCGGGAGAGAGCGTGCGTTTTGGTATCCCCAGTCCTGCCGCAGCGATGGAAGATTTTAACGGTATGCTGGAAAAACTGCAGGAACAACCCTGCGACGCGCTGTTCGTCTTCCCGAGCCAGGTCCGGATGTATCTCATGCGCTCGTTGACTCAGGACGAAATCAGTCAACTCCAATCTCACGCCCCCACCACAGGCATGTTTACCCTGGGGCAATTCTTCTATCTACCCGGGCAGGGAAGTTACCTGCATTATGCCGAAACCACCTTGGCCATTACCGAGGACCCTGACAAGGACCGAGACCCGTCGTCCTACACAATTCAGAACCCGTTTTCCCAGGATACATTGGAAATGCGCGCCGTTTCCCGGCTGGTGACGACCACAGCGAGAGAGCTGGAAGAAGCCAACCGTTCTTTGGAAAAACTGGCCAATACCGACGCGCTGACCGGCATCTACAACCGTCACAAGGGCCAGCTTCAGCTGGAGCAGGAATTTCGACGCGCACAACGCTACGGCCGCCCACTGTCCTTAATCATGATGGATCTCGACAACTTCAAACGAATCAACGACAGTTATGGACACCATATTGGTGACGAAGCGCTGATCCATGTTGCCAATTCAATTGCTCCGCTGATTCGGGAGACTGATTATTTTGCGCGATGGGGCGGCGAAGAGTTTCTTATCATTTGCCCGGAAACCGAGATCACCGGCACAAGCGAACTGGCCGAAAGACTACGCATAGCAGTTGCTGCCAAGCCTGCAATTCACGATGTCACGGTGACACTAAGTATTGGCGTTACCGCATATCACGCCGAAGACACCCAGGAAAAATTACTGAGCCGCGTCGACCAGGCGCTATATTTATCGAAAAAGCAAGGCAAAAACCGCGTGACGACCTGGGATTGAGTCCAACGTAAAAGACTCTATGACCGTAATTAAAGGAAGCTCTGATTACTTCTGGCGCGAGCAGATTGTGGTGAAAAATCGTCCCGTACAAGGCGCGGATCGCAGGTAATAGCTGGATACTGCAAAGATCCGCAACGCAGAAGGGGGCGATTTTGCGCCACAAGATGCCGTGTTACGAATTGATCAGAGCTTCCTTAAGATCCGGGCTTCCAGATGCCGAAGGCTTCCTCGTCCGGCGCCGCTGGCGCGTTCTTGCCTTCCATTTGCTTCATTACTTGAATCGCAAACTGACTCAGCTGTTGCATAATGCCCTCGCGGCGCGCCGGTTCCATATCCTGGTGTGCCATGAGATAGCCTGTTAGTGCCGCTAAATATTGAATGGTAATAAACTCATCCCTGGCGCTTGGGTCGTGTTTTATCAATGCCGCCTTTACATCTTCAACCAACTGGTCCGTGAGTTCCAACTGTTCACTCATTATCGTGTCTTCCTCGCATTGTCATGATTGTATCGTGTTCAGCCAAATCGGCAGCACCGCGCGCCACTATACGTGGCCCGGGCCGCAGCAACGATAACACGCATAGTCATTCGGTCATCTCTTTGTTCCTTATAGTCGCTGCATCAGTTCTTGCAGGTTGTTTAACCTAGAAAAATCACACTTTTTCCTTTCTGCGTGACGCACGCAATGTCCTGGACGGATATTGCGACACCCTCGTTGAGGGCGAGAGGTTTGCTGTGCAAAAACTTGTGCAACCATTAATCCATCGAGCCACTCGCTTCAATCCAAATAAAGCTGCCCATGCGCCCCGTCACGCCGTCGCGTCGATAAGAGTAAAACCGCTCACGGTCCGAGTAGGTACATAACCCGCCGCCATACACGGCTGTTACACCGACAGCAGCCAGCTTTAGTCGTGCGAGACTGAATAAGTCACAGTACCAACGCCCACGCACGTTCTTCTGAAACGCCCGCGCGTACACCGAACCTGCCTGGACGAATGCCGCGCGTACCTCGTCGCCCACCTCAAACGCATGTGGGCCGATGGCGGGTCCAAGCCACGCCATCACCCGCTCGGGCGCTGTCTGCATGCGCGCAACGGTCGCCTCCAGCACCCCAGCTGCAAGTCCCCGCCAACCCGCGTGACTGGCAGCAACCTCGCTGCCATCGATTGCCGCAAACAACACAGGCAAACAGTCGGCCGTCATGACCACGCAAGGCTGACCCAGACGACGCGAAATACTGGCATCAGCTTCCGTATCAATAACGCCGTGAAGATCCACAATCCCGCAGCCGTGGACCTGTTTCAACCAGCCAGGTTCATGCTGCCAGTTCGCATAGGCCGCCAGTCGCCGGCGATTTTCAGCAACACAGTGCGGATCATCCCCCACATGCTGCCCCAGATTCAGCGTCGCAAACGGCGCCTGACTGACGCCACCACGACGCGTGCTGGTAAAAGCTTGGATACCCGGTGGCGCAGGCCAATCGGGAAGCAATAGATCCTGCGTCTTCATAATTTGACCGGCTCCAACGCATGCAGTAACGCCGCCAAATCGGACGGAATTGGCGCCGAGTACTTTAAGGGCATCTGCCTGACCGGATGCTGCAATGTCAATCGGCGAGCATGCAGCGCCTGACGAGGAAAACTCCGAATCTGTGTGAGTAACTGCTCATCCAAGCCGCTGGGACATTTGAACCGGCCTCCATAGACCGGATCTCCCACCAGCGGATGGTGATAGTGAGCCATGTGCACGCGAATTTGATGCGTACGCCCGGTCTCAAGACTGACATCCAGCAATGTATATCCCCGATAACGTTGACGCACCCGGTAGTGTGTTGCGGCTGCTTTACCTCCTGCTACAACTGCCATACGCTTGCGCTCGACGGGATGGCGCGCAATCGGGGCCTCGATTCGGCCGCCCGAGACGCACTCCCCCTGCACCAATGCCAGGTACTCGCGGGATATTGTGCGCGCCTGCAGATCCGCCACCAACTTGGCATGGGCAATCAAACTGCGCGCCACAATCATCACGCCGCTGGTGTCCTTGTCCAGGCGATGCACAAGCCCCGCGCGCGGCAACTGGGTCAGTTCCGGATACGCATGGAGCAGACCATTGAGTAATGTGCCTGACCAATTTCCAGCCGCGGGGTGGACTACCAAACCGGCGGGCTTGTTGAGCACAATCAGGTCCTGATCTTCAAACAACACATCCAGCGCCATGGCCTCGGGCTCAAACGCCTGTGCCTCCGTGTCTGCATCGACCTGCAAAGTGATCTGTTCGCCCCCCTGCACCTTTTGCTTACATACTCCGAGACCACCATTCACACGCAATGCGCCGCTCTTGATCCATGCCTGCAAGCGACCACGGGAATATTCCGGAAACAGCATCGCAACCGCTTTATCCAAGCGCTGACCGTAAAGCTCCGGGGCAATTCTTCTTTCCTGCGTGGTGGTTTGAGTCACGATTGGATAGGACGAAATAGGGATAACTCAGGTATTATAGCGCTCCGCGAATGATACGATGACAACCTTATGTTCAGCCGACTCTTGCAATTTGGACTGCTGACGCTGCTGGTAGCCCTACTCGGCGCCTGCGCAAGCGCTTCCAAACATCAAGCCGCCAATCTCCCTGATGGCAAACCGGAAAAGCTCTACGAACGCGGTCTGAAACAGATGGATAAGCGCAACTATTCACTTGCCATCGAGACCTTTGAAAAACTTGAGGCGAAATATCCGTTTGGAAAATATGCGCAACTCGCCCAACTGCAAACGGCGTACGCGCACTACAAGCTGGGCGAACCCGATGCGGCCATTGTCGCCGCCGATCAATTCATCAAACTCAACCCGCAACACGAACGAGTCGATTTCGCCTACTACATCAAAGCCACCGCCAACGCGACGCGCTACAAGGGACTGTTCGACAAGTTTTTTCACAAAGACCTGGGCGACCTCGACCCCAATCCCCTCAAACAAGCGTTTTCGGATTATAAACAACTCATACGACGCTTCCCCAACAGCGATTATGTGGAAGAATCCAGGCAGCGCATGATCGATTTACGGAATGCGCTCGCTTCCCACGACTTGAAAATCGCTGAGTTTTACTGGCGGCGGGGCGCCTGGATTGCAGTCATCAACCGCTGCCGCGATATTCTGGTCGAATACGACGGCAGCACGGTCCTGCCACACGCGCTGGCATTAATGGCCAAAGCCTACAATAAGCTCGGGCTGCAGGAAGACTACGACGAAACGGTCAGCGTCTTTAAAACCAATTACCCCGACAAACTGAGCCTACTTAAGGAAGGCTGGAAATTATTTTAATTCACTGTCTAGTTTAAAATGACGCTGTACTAGTACCTCGTCCAGTTTAAAATGACGGACTCAGCGCTTTTGTGATGCTGCGCATCAAGGCGCAGTGCGCAGGCAATGGCAGCGTCCTTGGC
>JANTGD010000014.1 GCA_024763135.1 Thiotrichales bacterium
GTCACCTTATTGGTGATGAGAGGTTTTTCTGATTTGCCAGGTGCACCAAGAGCTTGCGTGGACTTTTGTGATCCAACTGAGGTTTTTAGGATTAAGCACCCGGCAAAAATTGATCAATCCTGTGCAGCCTGGCAGATCGACGCTTAATCGATGCGCGCCAGGTCGCCGTGGAACCGGGTCTATTTTGTTGCCGTGTGGATGGTGCTGGATGCGTTTTGGAAAGACAGTGGGCTGCGGCTCCATGCTTATCAGCGCGTTGCTCCACGCAGCGGTACCCACAATAATCACCATCACGGACCCCGGGCGGGGCAGCCGGTGGTCTGCTAAATGGGAGTACAGCAACGATGGCGCTGGAGTTATACAACAAAGGCAACCACGCCTGTGTCATTTTTTCCGATCTGGTCGTGGGCGAAGCGGTTCAGGCCAATCAGTTTCTGATCACTGACCATGGGCATGCAGCGCTGATCGATCCGGGCGGTGAGCTGACGTATACGCGTTTATTTATGGCGCTGCGGGATTATGTCAGTGTTACCGGGCTCGACTATGTAATCGCGTCGCACCAGGATCCCGATATTGTGGCTTCACTCAACCGCTGGTTGGTGGGTACGGAGTGTAAAGCGGTCGTGCCGCAGCTTTGGGAGCGTTTTATCCCGCATTTTACGGCGGTGGGTAAGACACGCGGTCGGATGATTTCGATTCCTGATCCGGGAATGCAGCTAGAATTAGGCAACATCTCGTTGCTGGCGCTGCCTGCGCATTTTCTGCATGCGGAAGGAAACTTCCAGTTCTATGATCCGGTAAGCAAAATCCTCTTTTCCGGGGACATGGGCGCGAATCTAGCGAGCAGCGACCTGCATAAGCCGTTTAAAAAGTTGTCTGAGGCAGTGCCGCTCATGGAAAGTTTCCATCGTCGGTATATGAATTCCCGCAAGGTTGCATTGTATTGGGCGAATATGGTGCGCGAACTCGATATCGAATGGATGGTGCCGCAGCATGGTCGTCCGTTTAAGGGTAAAAAAGTCATCAACGAATTTCTTAATTGGATCTCTCTGCTGGAATGCGGTGTGGATCTTATGACGCAGGCACATTACCGTTTACCGGGATAATGTTCTCGCCGTGACAAGGCATCACCGTAGTCGATACTCGGCTTTGAGTTACTATCGATCGTTGCAGAAGTGCTTACACTCGTGTTCCCTAGTGCTTCCAGGAGAAAGGCGGGGTGAGCAATACACAACCTGCAATGATGGGTGGTCAGCGTACAGTTGCACCAACTCGGTAGCTGCTCAGATTTTCGCAATGGGCAAATGAGCTGGGGGGGCACGAAGTTATTAACAAGGATGCATCATAGTGAATCTTTCGCTGTCGTGTTTCGTACAAAGCCACGATTAAGAAAGCCGGTTAGTCCACGAGTGCAAGGCACAGAGCGCGGGGATGGATCATTCCCTTGCCAAGCGCTGCAGCACCGTAATCGCGGATTGAATGGCTACCCTCAGGGCGAACTGAGCCAGGCTATCGGTGTGGTGTTTCGCTTGTTCGACAGAGCACCACGATGCCTTCACAAGTGCCTACCCGCTGGCCCGGCTCGGTTCGTCTTAAGCATGGTTTGGTATGAAACACACCACTAAGCCTCTCGTGCTTGCCTCACGCTCTCCACGTCGCGTTGAATTGCTTGGGCAGCTGGGCCTGATGCCCGTGGTGGTGCCAGCGGATATCGACGAGTCGCGACGTGTTGGAGAGTCTCCCGCTCAATACGTCAATCGTGTGGCACTAGAAAAGGCTGGTGCAGTGGCTGCACAAGTGGGGCATGATGCAGTGGTTTTGGGTGCGGATACAGCGGTGGTGGCGCGAGGTGAGATCTTTGGCAAACCCAGCGACTATGTTGCCGCGCGACGCATGTTGAGCCGGCTCGCGGGAACGACTCATCATGTACTGTCAGCGGTGGCGGTTGTCTGCCAAGGTGTGTCTTGGACAGCCATCTCTGATACCGCTGTGACTTTTCGTTCGTTGACCGAAGCTGAGATGGAATGGTATTGGAATACGGGAGAGCCTCGCGATAAAGCAGGGGCTTATGGGATTCAGGGCTATGGAGCGATATTTATAGAACGAATCGAAGGCAGCTACAGCGGGGTGATGGGGTTGCCTTTGTTCGAGGCTATGACTTTACTTGAAAAGTGTGGCATAACCCTCAATCAATCCACATAGATTTAATTTGCCATGCAGTGGGAGCAAGCACTTGATATGCCGCAAAGTGGAAACTAATGCTATGACGACCGAAGTACTTATCAACGTCACCCCTCAGGAAACTCGTGTGGCTTTCGTGGAGAACGGTGTTCTCCAGGAAGTGGCGATCGAGCGCATGCGGCGGCGTGGTTTGGTTGGGAATATTTATAAAGGCAAGGTCTCCCGGGTGTTGCCTGGTATGGAGGCCGCATTTGTCGACATCGGCCTTGAGAAGGCTGCGTTTTTACATGTTTCGGACGTGATCTCACAAAGCGATGTGATTCGTGCGGAACAGGTGGAGGAAGAGGCGCTACAGCGTCGCGAACAGTCGATCACCAGCCTGCTCAGCGAAGGACAGGAGGTGCTCGTGCAGGTCGTGAAAGATCCTTTGGGTACCAAGGGGGCGCGTCTTACCACACAAATCACGATCCCCTCGCGCTACCTCGTGCTGATGCCTTATTCGGAGACGATTGGGATTTCGACCCGCATTGATCAGACGGAAGAACGCGATCGCTTGCGTGCGCTGGTGGAAGAGGCGCGAGGGGAACTTAAGCATGGTTATATTCTACGCACTGCAGCGGAGGCTGTGACTTCCAAGGAGCTGACGCGTGAAATCAACTTTCTCCAGCGTGTCTGGCATAAAATTCTTGAGCGGGAAAAAACCGCCAAACCCGGGACCTGCGTCTATTATGATCTGCCGCTGACCAAACGCTCGCTGCGCGATATGGTAGGGGAAGAATGTGAGCGCGTCTCCATCGACTCTCGTGAGACCTATCAGAGTATTTTGGAGTTCGCTGAATCCTATGTACCGGAAATCGTGGACCGATTGAGTGTCTACACCGGTGAGCGCCCGATTTTTGAACTCTACAACGTCGAGGATGAGATCGCGAAGGCTCTGGAACGCAAGGTTATGCTCAAATCCGGGGGTTACCTGATTTTCGACCAGACTGAGTCGATGACCACGATCGATGTCAATACGGGTGGTTTTGTGGGTTCACGCAATCTTGAAGAGACCATCTATAAAACTAATCTCGAGGCTGCTCAAGCCATTGCGCGGCAACTGCGGCTGCGCAACCTCGGGGGCATTATCATTATCGATTTTATCGATATGGGCGAATCGGAACACCGTCGTCAGGTGCTGCGTACCTTGGAAAAAATGCTGGAAAAGGATCATGCGCGTTGTCAGGTATGTGATGTCTCACCTCTGGGGTTGGTGGAGATGACCCGCAAACGCACGCGCGAAAGCCTCGAGCACATTCTTTGTGAACCCTGCCCGTATTGTAATGGTAAGGGCTATATGAAGACGGCAGAGTCGGCTTGTTACGATCTGTTCCGGGAGATACTGCGGGAAACCCGTCAGTATGACGCACGAGAAGTGCTGCTGCTTGCTTCGCAGGAAATCGTTGATCTGCTCCTGGATGAAGAGTCGACCAGTTTGGCCGAACTTCAGGATTTTATCGATATCCCCATCAAATATCAGGTCGAGTCTCAGTACATTCAGGATCAGTTCGACGTTGTGCCGGTGTAATGTCGCGTACGCCGGGCAGAGTGCCCGGCGACAGCCTGGGTTGTTTGTTCAGTGCGTACAGCAGGTCCAACCGGGTGACATGAGGTCGAGTCCATGAAGCGCATCATCATTGGCAGCTACCACTGGAGCAGACGTATGGTACTGCTTGGGGGAGCGCTGTTTATTGCAATGCTGCTATTGCTCGCGGCGGTTATGCCATTGGCCAATGACACGCGCCAGTTTGTTGCCGAGCGATTAAGCCAAGTGATTGACCGGCCGGTTCAAATCGGCGCCATCCATGCTTCCTGGATGGGTATCAAGCCTTTAATAAAGCTTAATGATGTACACATTCTGGATCCCAGCTCAAAGAGTTCGGCGATTCACTTCGACAGCATTCGCATCAAGATTAATCCAATCTGGAGCTTCATCCATCTACGCCCCTATGTCGAAACCCTCGGCATTAGCGGAACCCGACTGACGCTGATTCGAGATACCCAAGGTGATTTCCGTCTGCAAGGTTTCAAACGTGTGCGCAATAATGCCGCAGCGCTGTCAATCCGCGATGTGCTCGAGCGTTTGCGCGGCGTCAAAGTGCATTTTAAAAACTTACTGCTTTTGTGGCTTGATGATCAGCAAGACAAAGAGTTCGAATTCTTCGCCAAGCGCGTTGATCTGTATGCCGGCTCAGCGGAAGTGGGTGCCGAAGGGGAGGTACTGTTACCTCAGAACATCGGTGATGCAGTCGGTTTCAAGGCCGTTGCCAAAGGGCCTTTCGACCGCCCGAGCGATTGGGACATTTCGTTTTACCTGCGTGGAGAGAGCATCGATTTGGGTGGCTTGCCAATCAAACGCCCAGGCGCGCTGGCACAGGTGGAGTCGGGCGTGCTCGATCTGGAGTTTTGGGGGGACTGGCGGCGCGCGACAGGGCTCGATTTGGAAGGGCATGTCGGGCTCTATGATCTGCGCATCAATGAGCCTGATGTGGGTAAGGCAACCTCACGATTCACATTTCTGGATGAATTCGAAACCAACCTGCGCCTGACCGGGTACCAAGAAGCCTGGCGTATGGACCTGGATGGCTTGAAAGTCATAATGCCAGAGAAACATTGGCTGCAGGGCGGGTTGAGCATTGCTTATGATGCGGCGAAGGCTCGCTATACTGGCGCAGTGGACTACGCAGATCTGGGCAGTCTCGCAGCGCTCGCCACCGTGATGCCCGGGCTCGATGTGCGCATGCGGGAGCTACTGCAGCGTTTGAGTCTGTCTGGTGAAATCTACAATCTGCGTTTTACGCTACCACGCAAGATAGCCGGTTCAACCTGGCTGGATGGCGCTTCCTCCCCCAATGCTGCACCACTGCATCTTTCCGGGGAGGTGGCCAATGCTGGGTGGGCACCAGGACCGACGTGGCCCGGCTTGAGCGGGGTCACGGCACAGTTCGATTTCAACGACCTGGACGGTTCTCTCTATGTGAAAAGCCAGCAACTGGGCGTGTATTTTCCACGCCTGTTTCAGAATCCGTTGCTGTTCGATCGCGTGTCTGCGAATGTTGCTCTGCGCAGGGCCGGAGAAGAATTAGAGATCGCCACGGATCATCTTGCTCTGGAAAATCCAGAGGTTGGCATCACTGGTACGGCTGTTCTGCGTCTCGGGCAAGCAGAGGGGTTGCCACATCTGGATGCCGAATTGATTTCGCCGGGCATCTCATTGGGCGCTGTCAAACACTACCTGCCTGTCAATATTATGCCCAAAAATGCGGCCAAATGGCTCCAGCAGGCATTTGATCGTGGCCGCGCCAGTGATGCAAAGTTTTCTTACCATGGCCCGTTGCAACAGGCGGCGTTTAAACAAGGCGAAGCCAAGATGCTGGCCGAGTTTGGGGTCAGTGAGGCTGACCTGAGCTATCGACCGGACTGGCCCCGTCTGCAAGCGCTGAAAGGAACCGTGCGTTTTGAGAATGCACATCTTTCAGTACAAGGTGGCCATGGCCATTTGTTTGCAACGCCATTGCGTTCGATCGATGTGGATATTCCCAATCTTTACCGAGGTGAGCTGCGTATCAAAGGGCAAGCCGACGGGCCGCTTCAGGATGGCGTGCGCTATCTTCGTGAGAGCCCGTTGGGCAAAGACATGCAGGCGTTCCTCGCATTGGTACAGACTCAAGGTAGAAGCCATCTCGATTTGGATTTATACATTCCCTTGTCGCGTAAATTGCATAAACAGATGACATTGGACGGCGCGGTTCGGCTGCAACGCTGCAGTGCAGCGCTCAAAGGCCAAAACCTGCGTTTTTCCAATCTTCAGGGCACGCTGCGTTTTACCCGAGATCGATTTACTGCCAACGATCTTACCGGTGAGTTTCGGGGTGAGCCGGTGACGGCGAAAGTAGCGACGCGGGAGACAGGCATCACCGAGGTCGAGCTGGCAGGGCGTTTTTACGCCGACCAGTTGTTGCCAGAACAGGCGCGAGTGCTCCAAGCCATTGCTAAAGGCAGGGCAGATTGGACGGCAGTGGTTCAAATCCCGGGCCATGCCAAATCTGCTAAGAGGAGTCGCCACCCTCCCGTTGTTCTGCAGGTGGTCTCACAGCTCGAAGGCATAACGCTCAAGTTGCCGAAACCGTTATATAAACCTGCCGCTGAACCGCGTCGCCTGGAGGTCGAATATCAGTTTTTACCGAGCAATCCGCCGCTTACCGTGCGTTTAGGTAAGCAGTTCGAATTTAAGGCGCGCATGCATCTTAAGCCAGTATTCGGTGTGCAGCGAGCCGGGCTGGGGTTAGGGGGTAGCGCGGCAGAATTGCCCGCAAGTGATACGATTGAGGTCACAGGGCATTGGCCGGTGGCCGATGTAGCGCAATGGGCCACATCTCTTGCGCAGTGGCCACGCGACAATTCGCCACGTCCAAGTTTACTCGATCAGGTCACGCAGGTCGATGTAACGCTCGGTACAGTGACTGTGGGGGCACAGCATTTTACCGATGTAGGTGTATCAGCAGCCCGACAGGCGAATCAATGGCGACTGTCGGTGGTTTCCGATGACCTCTCAGGGCAGGCAGTCATACCAGCCAGCTGGCCGGCAAGCCAACCCTGGCGTCTCCAATTGCAGCAGCTGCGATTACGAGACCGTCCCGCTTCGGAACCCACTGCAACGCAGACGGGAGGGGTTCGACCATCGGTGTTGCCACCCCTCGAGCTGAACATCGATCAGTTTGAGTGGGGCGCGCGACGGGTCGAGCAAATCCATATCGTTACCCGTCCGCAGCGAAAGGGGCTGGTCATTCAAGACTTGACGCTTGATTCCGATGTCTTACAGGTTATGGCAACGGGAGACTGGACCGAGACGGGGGGCTCCCAGCGAACCACGATCGACTTGGTGGTGAAAGGGCAAAACGTAGGTCAGGTGCTTGCGGATCTGGGATTCGGTACTACGCTGGGGTCGGGCGTGGGTACGCTCAAGGGACAACTGGCCTGGCAGTCTGCGGCTTATGATTTCGATGTTGCGAGCTTGGATGGCGAACTCGAGGTGGATGTCACGGATGGGAATCTCAGCGACGTGGATCCCGGATTGGGCAGGATCATCGGACTGCTGAGCCTGGATCAATTGCCCCGCCGGCTCAATCTGGATTTCAAAGACGTAGCCGAGGCGGGGTTCCATTACGATCATCTTGTGGGCAGTGCGACAATTAAGCACGGTGATCTAGAGGTAGATACCCTGCAAATAGATGGGCCGCTGGCGAGTCTTTCGCTGCAGGGCCACACCAATCTGGTGGCGAAGAATCAAGATCTCAAACTCGAATTGATTCCTAAATTCAAATCCACGGTCCCCCTTGCTGCTGGCATACTGGCAGGGCCACAGGCCGGTGTGCTTGCATTCGTATTCGATAAGTTGGCTGAGAGTATGGGAGTTGATATTAATAAAACTGCGATGTTGAATTTTGATATCACAGGGACCTGGGATAAGCCTGTTATCGAGGGGGTCAATGCGCAGGACGAGGCCGGCAGCATTATCGATATACCGCTCGAATAACCGCTCAAGCGACGGTCATGGTGACCTCATAACCGGCAAACTTGCGGATATTGATGACCCCTGTGTCGAGGATGAGGTATTGCCCTTTGATCCCCTGCAAAATGCCTGAGACCTCAGGGGTTTTTTCGAAATTGAAAGATTTTACTTTGCTGGGGTAGGCAAGCACTGGGTAATTGATCTCCACGTTGTCAGCGTCTACCAGGGATTCGATCGATTGATTTCCAAACTCGTTGCGCAGTGATTCGAGCTCGGATGCAGTCAATGCAAGAAGTTCATCCCGTTTGGCCTTGAGATCGAGAGGTTCGGCGGGCCCCTTGAGCATGCGTTGCCACTGCGTTCGATCAGCCACATGAGACTTGAAGCGTACTTCGATCAGTCCCGAGAGTCGCCGGGAATCAACCTTGAATAGGGGTATCGCTGCACTCGCGCCCTGATCGATCCAGCGGGTGGGGAGCTGAGAGGCTCGAGTAATACCCACCTTGATTCCCGAAGAGTTCGCCAAGTAGACGTAATGGGGCTGAAAACAATGCTGCTGCGCCCAATCCGGCTCACGACAAGTTCCAGCTGCAAAGTGGCATAGCTCTGGCTTGACGATGCACAGGTCGCATTGTGCAAGGCGAGTGAAGCAGGGATAACAGTAGCCCTGGTTGAAGCTTTTCTTGGTTTTGCGTCCGCAATGGATGCAATGGATGGTGTTTGCATAGCGCAGCGTAATCGACCGCCCAAGCAACGCGTTCAACGGAATTTCCAGAGCATCCAGACGCAGTGTGTACTGAACGGTCTCGTCCAGCGCCACCTGCATTTTACGTAAATGTCCATGTGCTTGCATGGTGATATTGTAGCGTGGAGGTAGTCATACTGTCTGCAGGTTAAGACATCTGCTTGTAGGGTGCCGCGTATGTGCCACATTGACCCACATAGGACGTTGGCCCATGGACTGCGGAACGCAACGCTTGAAGCGCACCATCGGTCACGGTACCTCAGCCCGCAGATTGATAATCTCCGTCAGTATAGGCGGGCAATTTGCCTGCCAGGGGGCATCTGGCGCATTTTGTTTTGGTACCGTTGCGTTGCCACTATGCTGGAGTTTGGAGAGCAGAACTGCTAGCTTTCTTCATTTACGAGCCAGGAGACTCAGCCGTTGGCAGAGAGATTGGTTTTGAGGAGAGCCACTGAAGAGCGGTTTCTTTGGTACAACTCACGGTCATCCCGGCGCTGGTGGAATGAGGGGTAGGAAATCACGAGAGAACGACGTAAGTGACTATTTTTGCAGGAATACAAATGGCTTCAGGGCCACAGGTGACGGCAAACCTGCTGGCTGCGGAAAAGCTGATCGCGGATGCGGTAGCGGCAGGTGCTGAATTTGTGGTGCTGCCCGAGAATTTTGCCTTTATGGGGCTACGTGATCAGGATCAGCTGGATATCAAAGAACACCCGGGTGAAGGGCGCTTACAAAGCTTTTTGTCCGATCAGGCCCGTAAACATGGTATTTGGCTCTGTGGCGGTACGATCCCCATGGTTTCGCCGGACCCGAACAAAGTCTATGCCGCGAGCCTGATATTCAATGCAGCAGGTGAAGAAGTCGTCCGTTACGATAAGATTCATCTATTCGATGTTCAGTTGCTTGCAAGCGGGGAAAGTTATACCGAATCTCTCACGATCCAGAGTGGTGAAGCACCGGTTGTTTTCGATTCACCTTTTGGGCGTATTGGGATGGCAATTTGCTATGATGTGCGCTTCCCAGAACTCTTTCGTGACTTGATGGAGCAGGGTGCGGAAATCATTTTGCTGCCAGCCGCGTTTACCGATTTGACCGGTCGTGCGCATTGGGAAGTCCTGATACGTGCTCGTGCCATCGAAAATCTCGCCTACGTCATCGCAGCCGCCCAGGGAGGCTACCATGTCAACGGGCGCTCCACCTATGGTCACAGCATGATCGTCGATCCCTGGGGAGGTGTGGTGGCCGAGCTGGATAGCAATACGCCCGGTGTCGTGGTGGGGGAAGTCAAAAACGAGTATTTGGCGACGACGCGGCGGACGTTTCCGGTACTTGACCATCGTCGTATCAGCTCTGGATAACTGAAGGTGTGAGATAGCTTATGAGTGTAGTTGAGACCGCAAGCGCACAGCTGCTTGCACCAGCCGGATTGGCGGTTGCTGACTTGGGAGACTTGCTCTCCCGTTGTATGGGCCCTGCGATCGATGCAGCCGATCTCTACTTTCAAACTGCTTGGCATGAATCCTGGGTACTGGAAGACGGTATTATTAAGGAAGGTGCTTTCAATCGCGACCAAGGCGTGGGCATCCGGGCAATCAGTGGGGAGAAGACCGGATTCGCCTATTCCGACCAAATCGTGCGCAGTGCGCTCGAGGAAGCCGCGAGCAACGCCCGTGCCATTGCGCGCAGTCAGCATAATGGTGTGCAGCCGGTCGTTGGACAAGCACCTGCGGTTAAGCCCCTGTATCCTGGGGTGTCACCGCTGAACAGTCTCAATGAAAATGAAAAAATCGATCTGCTGCGTGCGGTGGATGCCGAAGCTCGGCGTGCCGATCCGCGTGTGTGTCAAGTGATTGTCAGTCTATCGGGCCTTTTCGAAAATATATTAGTGGCTGCAAGTGATGGGACGCTGGCCGCCGATCTGCGACCGTTGGTGCGTTTGAATGTGTCTGTCATCGTGGAGCACGAGGGACGTCGCGAACAAGGCAGTTCCGGGGGTGGGGGGCGTGCTGACTATCAGTATTTTCTTCATGAGGAACGCGGCTTGGGGTATGCGCGCGAAGCTGTACGTCAGGCCCTGGTGAACCTCGATGCGGTCGATGCGCCCGCCGGTACAATGGATGTGGTACTCGGCCCGGGTTGGCCAGGGGTGTTACTACACGAGGCGATTGGACACGGTCTGGAAGGTGACTTCAATCGCAAAGGCAGTTCTGCGTTTAGTGGTTTGATGGGGGAGCAGGTCGCTGCAAAGGGGGTGACTGTTGTGGATGATGGCACGCTGCCCGGTCGGCGCGGGTCGTTGACCATCGACGACGAAGGTACGCCCACGCGCTGTACGACACTGATCGAAGACGGGGTGCTCGTTGGCTATATGCAGGACAAAATGAACGCGCAGCTAATGGGCATGAGCTCAACTGGTAATGGTCGCAGAGAATCCTACGCGCATCTGCCACTCCCGCGTATGACGAACACCTATATGCTCGCAGGCGAGCACGATCCTGAGGCAATTTTGGCCTCAGTGAACAATGGGCTCTATGCGGTGAATTTTGGCGGCGGACAGGTGGATATCACATCTGGAAAATTCGTGTTTTCCGCATCGGAAGCTTATCTTATCGAAAACGGTAAGGTGACACGTCCGGTCAAAGGCGCCACGTTGATTGGTAATGGGCCGGATGTTCTGCGTCGCGTGAGTATGGTTGGGAATGATCTGTCGCTGGATGCAGGCGTGGGCGTCTGTGGTAAAGACGGGCAAAGTGTGCCGGTCGGTGTGGGGCAGCCGACCTTGCGCGTGGATGGTCTGACGGTCGGCGGTACGCAAGCAGGGTGATGACAATGCAAGAACTAGAAAAACGCGATGCGGATTCGGCCGTTGTGAAACGCGCCGTTGAGCAGGCCTTGGAGGCCGCGCAAACCGTGGGTGCCAGTAGCGCGGAGGCGTCTGCCAGTCTGGACAGCGGACTCTCAGTCAGCGTCCGCAAGGGCGATGTGGAGACGCTTGAATATCACCGTGGCCAAAGTCTGTCGGTCACTGTGTACCTGGGGCAACGTAAAGGCTCAGCGAGCAGTGCTGATTTGCGTCCAGAATCGATTCAGGAAGCAGTCGAAGCTGCCACACGGATTGCCCGATTTACCTCTGAAGACGCTGCCGCTGGCCTGGCTGATCCCGCCTTGATGGCCACGGTCTTCCCGGATCTCGATTTGTATCATCCCTGGAATATTGGTGCTGAAAATGGCATTGAACTGGCCAAGGCCTGCGAAGCAGCGGGTCTGGCGGCGGATCCCCGGATAACAAATTCAGACGGTGCATCAGTGCATGATTTCCAGGGTGTTACGGCCTATGGCAATTCCCATGGATTTATTGGCTTGCGTTCTGGAACCCGACACTCCATGAGCTGCACTTTGATTGCCGAAGATGAGAGCGGCATGCAACGGGACTACTACTATACAGCCTCGCGTGTTCCAGAACGTTTGGAGCCCGCCGAGGCAGTGGGCCTGCAAGCCGCGCAACGCAGTGTGCGGCGTCTGTCTGCCAAGCAACTCAGTACACGGCGAGCGCCGGTGATTTTCTCAGCAGAATTGAGCAGGGGATTGCTGTCTTCTTTGGTGGGTGCAATCTCCGGTGGCGCGCTGTATCGACGCGCATCTTTTCTTCTGGATATGAAAGGGGAGCAGGTTTTTAGTCCTTTCGTGCGGATCTACGAAGACCCTTTGTTACCTCAGGAATTTGGGAGTACTGCTTTCGACAATGAGGGTGTGGCGACCCACCGTCGGGATATTGTGTCCGGGGGAATGCTCGAAGGGTATGTGTTAAGTAGCTATTCTGCGCGCAAGCTCGGAATGCAAACCACAGGCAATGCCGGTGGGGTTCATAATTTGCGCATTGATACCAGCGGTCAGACCTTGGAGCAACTGCTGCAGCAGATGGGGACCGGACTCTATGTGACTGAACTTATCGGTCACGGAGTCAATACAGTCACAGGTGATTATTCTCGTGGTGCTGCAGGGTTTTGGGTGGAAAATGGTGAGTTACAGTACCCTGTCGAAGAAATTACCATTGCGGGCAATTTAAAAGACATGTTCAAAGGCTTGGTCGCGGTGGGTACTGATCGAGATCGCCGCGGCAGCATTCAAACAGGTTCCTGGTGGATCGATGCAATGACCATCGCGGGTAATTAACCGGACACAATTCAGTCACTACCAAAAAACCTCAGGGTCAGTGAGCTGCCAACTGCCATGCCCCGGACGCGGGAGGTACGCATTGCCTCCCCTTCACTGATCAGGATTGCTATGGATTGTTTTAGTATCTTAATCAGGCAGGGAAGTGAATTGGAAACGTTTCCCTATTGATGATACAGATAAGCCGCCTGTAATCATCTGCTGACATCCCGGAAAAGGTGCTCATGGCTTTCGTGATGGTTATCATACGCGGTTTGAACCGCTACTGAGAGACTCGTGATGGATGATCAGACCCGTTTAGAACTGGAAGCGGCAGCTTTCCGCAAGTTGTTGGCGCATTTGCAAAAGCGCAGTGATGTGCAGAACATCGATTTAATGAATCTGGCAGGTTTTTGCCGTAATTGCCTGTCCAAATGGTATGCCGGCGCGGCCAGGGAGCAAGGCATTGAAGTCAGTTATGCACAAGCCCAGGAAATTGTCTACGGCATGCCCTACCCCCAGTGGAAAGCGCAATTTCAACTCGAGGCAACGCCAGCACAGCTTGAAAAATTCAATGCCCTGACACCGGATCAACTCACCGAATAGCCGCCGGGCCTCAGTCTTGCGAGTTTCAGTAATAATCCCCAGTTACAATCGCGCCCATCTGCTGGGTCGCGCCATTGCGTCGGTTCAGGCGCAAACGCTCAAACCCTTGGAAATCATTGTGGTCGACGATGGTTCCACTGATGCGAGTGCGGAACTTGTGACACGTCAGTTTCCCGATTGTCACTATCTTCATCAGTCAAACCGGGGGGTGAGTGCCGCGCGTAACTTGGGTATCCGCGTGGCGCGTGGCGAATGGATTGCGTTTTTAGATTCAGACGACGAGTGGTTACCTGAAAAATTGGCTGCCCAGGCTGCGGTTCTGGCAGCGACCTCCGGCTGCCGCCTTGTGCACGCGGATGAGGTTTGGATACGTCGTGGGCGACGTGTGAACGCCATGCAAAAACATCGCAAGTCAGGGGGGGACATTTTTCAGCAATGCCTGCCACTGTGCGTCATTTCTCCCTCAGCGGCGGTATTGCATCGCTCGCTACTGGAGGAAGTGGGGGGCTTCGATGAAAGCTTACCCGCGTGTGAGGATTACGATTTATGGTTACGGATCTGCGCCCGAGAAGCGGTTGCCTTTGTTGAGACACCGCAGTTACGGAAATTTGGTGGCCATGCGGATCAATTGTCCCGGCAATATTGGGGAATGGATCGTTTTCGGGTGCGTGCATTGGAAAAATTACTTCAAGCAGAGTGTCTGTCTCCGGAAAACTATGCAGCTGTGCTGAAAACGCTGATAAAAAAAACTGGCATTCTGGCACAAGGTGCGCGGAAACGTGGCAAAAACGCGCGGGCTCGCTTTTACGCGGCAAAGCAAAATCGCTATCGGGAAGCGCTGATGGACATTGCTGCTCAGCGTTGTCCAGCCATACGCAGTCCCCTCTCAAAGCTTGCAGCGGGTTCAGACACTCAATGACCGACTCTTTATGCAGCACCCAGGACAGTAGTTGGGTCAATCTGGTGGTGGCGCTGGCTGCCGAGGCCAAGCCGCTGCAATCCTGGTACGGGCTCAAACGCGATGCAACCCAGCGCGCTTATCCTGTCTTTCGCAATCAGCACATCGCGTTAATCATCAGTGGCTTAGGCAAACTCAATGCGGCAGCAGCTACGGGTTATCTTCACGCACTCAATGGCTCGGTGTCCAATAGTATCTGGTTGAATATTGGCATAGCAGGGCATGCGCACCGACCGGTTGGTACGGGTCTGCTGGCACATCAGGTGGTGGATGCGTCAATGGGTGTGACGAGCTATCCCCCGCTACCCTTTGAGTTGCCCTGTGTCACCGAGAGAGTGGTGACCGTGGATACGCCTGATTTGGCCTATGCGCAGGCGGGCGCAGTGGAAATGGAAGCCAGTGGATTTCTGCATGCGGCGCAGCGCTATACTACGCGGGAATTGGTACAGTGTTACAAGGTGGTGTCGGACAATCCCGGTCAGGATGCGCGGCAGCTCGAGCCCGCAGCCGTCTCCGCGTTGATTGGGCAGCAGTTGAGCACTTTGGATCGTTTACTCCAGCAATTGGGGCGACTCTCTAACGAACTTACCGAACTCTCTATTGAACCAGAGTTACTGCGCCGCTATCAGCAACACTGGCGATTCACCGTTACGCAGCGGCATCGACTCGAGGCGTTGCTCAAGCGCTGGCGGGTGCTCGCGCCCGCAGCACAGGGATGGAACCCTGATTGGCGTCGCATTCCTCATAGCAAGCAGTTGCTCAGTGAAATGAGTGCGCATTTGGATCAGCTGGCTGTGGAGCGCGCGTGATTGATTTGATCTACGTCGAAAAGGCGATCAAAGCGCATCCCCGCACGCGCGCAATTCTGGAACGGTTTGCCAATAAGACAGTCATAGAGTGTGATCGGTATACGGAAATCTTCAATCCTGCGGGGCAGAATTTTCGCCTGCAAAAGCAACGACCAGCATTGATACTGGCTCGCAAACAGGAGGGTTGGGTCTTGCCGGCGCCACCGGAATATCGGATTGCGGCTGGAAGAAATTTCTACTTTTCCCATATGCTCAATTGTCTCTACGATTGTCGCTATTGTTTTCTCCAGGGTATGTATCGCTCTGCCAACTATGTCTTATTCGTCAATTACGAGGACTTTGTTACCGCCATTGAGGCGGTTGCCGACAGTGCAGCCACTCCCGCCTGGTTTTGTTCCGGTTATGACTGTGACAGCCTGGCTCTGGAACCCGTGACCCGGTTTGCGGAGTATTTTGTTCCTGCATTTGCAGAATTGGACAATGCGTTTTTAGAATTGCGAACCAAAAGTACGCAAATCCGCGACATACTACGCTACGCACCGCTATCCAATGTGGTGACGGCGTTTAGCTTTACCCCTGATCGTGTTGCGCGTGAGTTGGAACATCGCACACCGTCGGTTAGTAAGCGTCTCGATGCGATTGCCAAATTACAGCAGGCAGGCTGGGCTGTGGGATTACGCTTCGATCCTTTGATCTACACTGCGCAATTCCGGGCGCAATACCAGCAATTGTTTCAGCAGATTTTTACACGTTTAAATCCCCAGACCCTGCATTCTGTCAGTTTGGGTGTCTTTCGCTTACCCAAAGGCTATTTTCGTACGCTGGTGAAGCTCTATCCGGAAGAACGGCTGTTTGCCGCGCCACTCGAAGAGCGGGACGGTATGATTTCCTACCGTGCCGATCTCGAGGCAGAGATGCGCGATTATTGTGAACAGGAACTATTGAAATATCTGCCTCGAGAATCTTTCTTCCCCTGCTACCCAGAGTCGGGGGGCAAGGCGCATGCCGGCTAAAACGCTCTTGGTTACCGGTGCGAGCAGAGGCATTGGGTCGGCAATCAGCCTGGCGCAATATGCACAGGGGGCGACGGTCATCGGGATGGCACGTCGCTTTCCCGGGATTTGGCAACAGCAGGCGCGGTTAAAGCCGGTAGAAGTCGATTTTTCGCGCATTGAACTGCTCGCACAGCGCTTACGGGCACTTGCAAAAACCTATCGCTCGGTGGATGCCTTGATTCTCAATGCGGGTATCGGTCGGTTTGCTATGCTGGAGGAGTTTTCCGCCGAACAAATCAAAACGCTGATTGATATTAATTTGACCAGCCAAGTTCTGGTTTTACGCCAATGGTTACCCGCACTCAAGCGTAAAGGCCAGGGTGATGTGATTATTATCGGCTCGACTGCGGCGTTGCAGGGTGGGCAAAAAGGCGCAGTCTATGCCGCGACAAAATTCGGCTTGCGTGGCTTGGCCCAATCACTACGAGAAGAATGCGCTGCGGCGGGTATTCGTATCACGCTGATCAATCCGGGGATGGTGCAAACCGATTTTTATGCCACGCAAACATTTGCTCCTGCCGCCGCAGAGGATTGCCATTTGCTGCCCGAAGACGTCGCAACAGCCGTCGAAACAGTACTTTCGGCGCGCCCTGGATGCTGCTACGACGAAATTACTCTGACACCACAAAAGCATGTCATCACGTTTGGAAAATCTGTCGATCGTTAGTCATTGATCGAATCTGTCTTTGGTTGCAAGGGTGCAAAGCGCGATACATGCGCTGCGGCAGATCTCTGGGCACCTAACCAAGGTGTTGCGCCGGCCTGACATAGAATGACTATGCCTGCGCCGGTGCGCCTTATGCTTGAGCGCCCAGAGATCCACTGAATGGGGCTGTACTATGAATTGTCTTTGCCATTAACCCGGCACCAGACGCTGTCGTGCTCAACACGGCCTGCCTCCAATAATCAATTGGTTAGGCGCTTTAGGCATCCCTCTCTCGGCGTTGTCTGCCTTGCCAAGGAAGCGGCCATTGCCTGCGCCTTGATAGGGGCGAAGCCTGAGGCCCTGAACACGGCATATGATGGTGCCGGGTTAATAGCATCTACCGCATACCGACTTCTCCTCGCCATGCCTTCTTTGTTGGGGGTAGCGTTCTAAGCAGCCTTTTGCAGCGGTGGCAGGTTGTTTAAAAAGTCATCGCAGTGTCATAAATCTTAAATACAAGATCGCTAGACTGGCCGGCATTCGACTTGTCGATAGTGTAAATAAGCGCTGCGATGTTTTAGTCTGGAGGTCATTGGGTGTGAGTAAATTGGACTACCTCACCAGCCGCGTGAATGATCGTATTTTCAATGCGATTTACAAGCGTTCGCTGGTTTATAACACCTGTTGGGAGGATCCCGCGGTGGATCGTAAAGCGCTGCAATTGAGTCAGCAAGATCGGATGCTGGTGATTACGAGTGCGGGTTGTAATGTACTCGATTATGCCTGTCTCGGTCCCCAACATATCGATGCTGTGGATGCAAATCCGCGGCAGACGGCGCTGCTGGAACTCAAGCTGGCGGGTATTCGCAGTCTTGATTTCGAAGATTTTTTTAAGATTTTTGGCGAAGGGCGTCATCCCCATTTTCGTGAGCTCTACGGTGATGTGCTGGTAAAGGAATTGGAAGGTTTCAGCCGCGATTATTGGAATAGGCGCGGCTCTGCGTTTTATGGCAGGCATGCGCAGAGTTCATTCTATTACCGCGGCTTGTCCGGACAGGTGGCCCGTCTGTTCAAAGCGTATTTGGCAACGCGGCCCAAGTTGCGCACGCATCTTGATGCGTTGCTCCATGCATCAAGCCTTGATGAGCAACGTGAAATCTATGATGCCCGCATCCGCCCTTTGTTATGGGGGCCGAAGATGAATTGGGTGCTGTCGCGGCAGATGACCATGAATATGCTCGGTGTGCCCTATCCGCAGCGTCGCGAGGTTGAAGGACAACATCAGGATGGCGTTGCCGCGTTTATTCAGGAATCGATTGAGTACGTGTTCCGCCAGCTACCCATCTGGCTCAATTATTTTTGGACGGTTTATTTGCAGGGCGGCTATACCCGCGCCTGTTGTCCCGAATATTTAAAAGCCGGGAATTTCGCGGCGCTCAAAGGCGGTTTGGTGGATCGCATCTCGGCACATACCACTACGGTGACAGAATTTCTGAAACGGGGAGAACAGGAGATTTCTCGTTTCGTATTGCTCGATCATATGGATTGGATGAGTTCTTACTATCCGGCGGAACTGGCCAAAGAATGGCAGGCGATTTTTGACCGTGCCGCACCCGATGCGCGTGTGCTGTTTCGGAGTGCGCATGTCAAACCGGTCTACCTCGAGCAGTTGAGCGTGAACGCAGCGGGCCAAACGCTGGCAGTGCATGAAGCATTGCGTTTCTATCCGGATTGGGCGCAACGCTTGACGGCAGAAGATCGCGTTCATACCTATGCTGGCTTTCACATTGCGGATTTTCGGGTGGCCTGAATGTTGCGCACTGAAGCCAAACTCCTTTGGACCTTGCTGCGCGGTCAACCGCGATCGGGTTCACTCAAGAGACGCTTGGAAGGTTTTTATGCTCCTCAGGCCAGTCGTTACGATAATTTTCGGGAACGACTGTTACATGGCCGCGCGGAAATGTTGGCTGCCCTCGAGCTCGCGCCAGGGCAGCGGGTTTTGGAACTGGGGGGCGGTACTGCCCGGAATCTCGAGTTCTATGCAAACCTGATTCCGAAATTGGCCAGTGTGCAGGTTGTGGATCTCTGCGGCCCGTTACTCACCCAGGCACGCCATCGTTGCGCTCGCTGGACAAATGTGTACGTGACAGAAGCCGACGCAACAGTTTTTCGTCCCCCCGAGCAGGTCGATCGGCTGTATTTCTCTTATGCGTTGACCATGATGCCCAAATGGCGCAAAGCGATCGACAATGCCTGGCAAATGCTCAAACCTGGTGGGATGCTGGGAGTGGTTGATTTCTACGTATCGGGTCCGCCACCGACACCTGGCGAACGTGTCCATCATTGGCTGACCCGGCAATTCTGGCCACGCTGGTTTGCGCATGATGGTGTGTATTTAGAACCGGAGCGCCTGCGCTACCTGATGCAGCGCTTTGAAGTGCTGATCCTGCAGGAAGACAGCGGCAGCATTCCCTACCTTCCAGGGCTTTGCGTCCCCTACTTTCAGCTAATTGCGCGCAAGCCCGACATGCCGCTGTCGCGGCAGTCAGTTTACGGTATTACTCAATGATTTTGGGCTGTCGCTGGAGTACACCCGGGCAGCGCGTAATCAAGACGATACATCCCAGCCCGGCGAGCGATGCCCAGAGCAGAAAACTGCGGGAGACCAGACCGCTGTAAATGGCCGTGGCCACAATCGGCATAATGCCAAACATCAGCGCGTTAATGCTTTCTAACAGGCCCAGCATTTCACCTTGTTTGTGGGTACTGGAAGCATTGCTGACCACTGCTTTCATGGTGGGGATACAGATGCTAATGCCGAGGTTCAGAAAGTAATAGACCGGAATCACCGACCAGAGCGAATGTAAAAAAGGCAGGATACTCAAGCCCAGGGCCATTAAGATCAAACCCAGGGCCAAGGCACGAGAACTGCCTAATTTTGCCACCACTGGTTTGACCATGAGCAGTTGGTTGAAAATAGCGAAGCCACCCACAACAAACAGGAAATTCCCGACCGCGGTTTCAGTCAGGCCGATCTGATCGATCAGGAAGAAGATCAGTATGGAAACATAGGCACCCAGGGCGGCAGACTGAAACAGATTCACAAGCATAATGTTCTGCACAATGGGTTGCTCGCTCAAATCTTTGAGAGAGCGGGCGAGCCGGAAGGGTCTGAGCAGCTCAATGGGTTGTTGCGGCGCGGGATTTTCCAGCGTTTCAGGCAGCCAGCGATACAGTGCGAGTAGCGTGATCAGGCTGAGCAAACTGCCGAAAATCGCCGTGGCCAGGTAGCCGATCGGAGTGGCCATCGTGTATGCGCCAATCGCCGGGCCGACGATCATGCCGATACCGAATACGGCGGCTGTGTAGCTGAAAAACGCGGCTTTTTCATCATCGCTCGCGATATCAGAAAGATACGCCTGGGTGACGGAGTTATTCCCGCCTGTTATCCCATCAATGACGCGGATCAGCACGAGCAGGCTTAACAGCCAGGTGGTGTG
>JANTGD010000015.1 GCA_024763135.1 Thiotrichales bacterium
TCACCATGCACACCAATATCTTACGCGTCTTTTTTGCGCCCAAATGAGGTTTTTAGGATAATACTTTGGAGCTATTGTGATTTTGCGGTCTCGGTAAAATTCCCGTACATTCGCCATTTGACCGTCCCCAGATTCCGATAAGACAGGGTCCAACCACTGTTTGGACGCCCTGGAAATGCGTTATGAAGGTTTTAATTGCAGATGATCATGCGCTCATCCGAGAGAGCCTGCGCACCCAACTTTCCAGGATCGATGCGCAGCTTGAAGTCTATGAAGCCGAAAACGCCCACCAAACCCTCGAGTTTATTGTCCAGAGTCCCGTCTTCGACCTGATCTTGCTGGATCTGCTCATGCCTGGCGCCAAGGGCCTCGAGCTTGCCACAACGGTGTGTAATCAGTGCCCGGAAACCCCGGTGGTGGTGATTTCCGCGTCCGACGATGCCCCATTGATCCAGAAGGCTATTGACCTGGGCGCTGCGGGATTCATCCCCAAATCCATGGCCATGGATGTCATCAATAGCGCTATTCAATTGGTACTCTCGGGTGGAGTGTACATCCCCGAACAATTGCTCGAGATCAACCGCGGCGCACAGGCAGGCAGAACATCGACGAGCGACTATTTTGCGCGTCGCCCAATGCCTCCCGAACCGCCAACTCTCACCGAGCGGCAACGGGAAGTTTTGTTTCTGCTCTGCCTGGGGGCGCAGAACCGGGAAATTGCGGAGGAATTGGGCATTTCACTGCATACCGTGAAAATTCATGTCGCAGCGATTCTAAAAGCATTGCAAGCCGACAATCGCACCAGCGCCGTAGTGACCGCACGCAAATTCGGCCTCTGCTCCGATCAATAAGGGCGCGCCCGACTCAGTGCGGATTTACAAAACCCTGAATCTCCTTTATTTTGGCTGGCATTACACTATTACAACGATTATGCCGCCATCGCACCTTTTCCATCGCGCCACGACGTTGCTGCTGTTCAAGCTGGGGCTGGCCTTTATCGCGGTATGCGGGAGTGGCGATGCCCTGGCCGATGAGCAAGATTTCCTGGCCGAACTGCCGGTAGTCGTCTCGGCTAGCCGCATGCCGCAAAACATTCTCAACTCCCCTGCCTCGGTTACGATTATCGATCGGGACATGATCGCTGCATCGGGGTTGATCGAGATTCCCGAGTTACTCAGACTGGTTCCCGGTTTCCAAGTCGCCAGAGCGACTGGCCGCAACTTCCTAGTCACTTATCACGGCCAGGAAATTACTTTCCCAAGCCGACTCGAGGTGCTGGTCGATGGCCGTTCGGTGTATGGCAATCTACTGGCCAATGTCAATTGGAATGCCATTGGGGTGCAAATTGAAGACATCGAAAGAATCGAGGTCATCCGCGGACCCAATGCCCCTGTATTCGGCGCCAACGCGTTGATCGCGACAATCAACATTGAAACCCGCCAACCCTATGATCAGGAAGGCCATTGGGTTGCCCTCCAGGGTGGGTCGAATGACTATGGTCGCTCGCTACTGCGCTATGCCCGTGCAACCGAGCGACTCGCCTACCGGGTCACTGCAGCCTATGAAACCGGAGCAGGATACGATGCTGTGGACACCCGCCCCGACTACGACAGCTTCCATTTGTCGAACCTTGCGTTTCGCGGCAACTACAGCCTCGATGCGCAATCACAATTGGATATTCAACTTGGTATGACGCACGGCGATCCGGGCACCATGCATCCCGGTCCCGAGCTGTATATGCTCAATCACGAGGGTGGGCTGAATGCAAACTATCAGTTGCTGCGCTGGACACACACAGCAGATGATGAGCACGAAACTTATGTACAACTCACCCACAATTTTACCGATCAGACAGACCGTTTTGGCCTGCCGCCCCTGAGCAGCCTCAGCGGCTTATCCGACGCGCAGCTGGCCGCGCTCGGACTGCCACCTGACCAGCCGCTTTACTATGTCTATGCAGATGGCCGCTCGCAACGCTACGATGTGGAATTTCAACAACGGCAACCCTTGCAGCAACACCTGCGGCTCGCGTGGGGTGCGGGGCTACGCCTCGACCTGCTGAAGAGTCCCGCACTGCTCGGCAGCACCCGCAATTTTGAAAACCGCAGCGGGCGCGGTTTTGCCAACGTAGAATGGCAGCCGCGAGATCCACTGCGAGTCAACCTGGGGATGATGTTGGAAAGCAATCGCTATTTCGATCTGTTTGGTTCCAGCCGGCTGGCGTTGAATTACCTTGTCCGGCCCTGGCTCAGCCTGCGTAGCAGCGCGAGCCACACCCGCCGCAGCCCCTCCCTCCTCGACGAAAACTGGCACTATGAATTGACAGCCGATAATGGCCAGACCATCGATTCCATCGTTCTCTCTCCCGGAAATCTCAAGACTGAAAAGCTAACCGCTTATGAATTGGGCTTTACCGCAACCTATCCCAAACTGCATGGGCACTTGGATGTGAAGTACTTTGTTGAGCGCGGCTATGATCTGATCTCGTATCCCAGAGACACCCGCATTCAGGACGGCCTGACCCAGGATGGGGCCGAAGTCATTTCCAACGATGATCGTTATGTGGTGAGAGGAGCCGAAGGAGAACTGCGCTGGCAACCTACTGATGGCAGCCTTGTCGCACTGCAATACATGCGGGCGAGCAGCAAATCGCGCCAACATCGCATTGTTGGCGAACCGGCTTTCCGCACACGTATTGCAACGCCGGACAAGCTGCTTAGCCTGCTCGTCTCCCAACGCCTGCCGAGCAAAACGCAGTTGAGTATCGCGTACTATTTTTCGAATGCAATCAAGTGGCTGGGAGACGGCGACACCATCAAACCCAAAGACCGGATAGATTTACGCATTGCGCATCCTTTGCAGGCCGCCCCCTGGAACGGTCAGATCGAATTCATTGCGCAAAGCATCGACGGCTCCGAAGACGAATATGTGCACGAAAATCGGGCCGATACCCGATACCTCTTCAAATTCGAACTCAAAGCACCGTAATTATCAAACGCCCCATGAGCGCCTCTATCCAATCCTTTTCGGCAAGGCCCGGCTCAAATCGATACTTGCCACCGTGCAAGCGCCCGGCGCCGCTACCCCAGCCAATCTGGCGATCATTTACCCAACAGCCGCGGACATCACGCGGCAGCATCACACCCTAGGAACCTATCCGAGAATTGATAACCTACTGCGGAAAAGCCCTTTTGATCCGTTTTTCCCCGCATCTTCGTTAAATATGAGTAACTATTTCGCCTCAAATGAGCAATAAAATGGTCTCAAAATGGCTTCCCCTCGCCACGCCCCCTATTCTCGGACAGGCTCCTAGCCCCATCGCCATGTCGCCCCGGCCAGCTTCTTGTTTGCTCATTGCGCTTGTGCTGGCCTGCTTGATTGTCGCACTACAAGAGACCGCAATAGCTCAGCCCCCACTCCCAGACGAAGAGGCGTTCCTCGCCGATATTCCAGTGGTAGTCTCTGGCACGCGTCTGCCGCAGCAAACCCTCTACTCCCCGGTATCCACAACCATTTTGGATCGCGAAACCATCCTGGCATCAGGGTTCACGGAAGTGGCAGAGCTTTTTCGCTTGGTACCGGGATTTCAAGTGGCGCAAGCGACAGGCGGTCACTATGTGGTGACTTACCACGGTCAGGAAATGAGCCTGCCCAATCGCATGGAGGTGTTAATCAATGGTCGCTCGGTCTACGGCAATTTACTTGCGGCGGTTTCCTGGTCGGCCTTAGGGATCGAACCCGAAGACATTGAACGTATCGAAATCATCCGTGGCGCCAACTCCCCCGTTTTCGGTTCCAATGCTTTGGTCGCGACCATCAATATTATGACGCGCGAACCCTATGCGCTGAATGACACTTGGCTCGAAGCCACGGCTGGTTCGCTCGATACGCGTAAACTTCACCTGCACCATGCGGGCATGCGTGACCAACTGGATTACCAAATCGCCTTGGCCTTCAAGCGGAATGAGGGATTCGCTGCCAGCGACGACGTGCCTGACATCGATACAACGGAGTTGAGCAGCATCACGCTTGGGGGGCAATACCATCCCGGCCCAAGTGACGAACTGAAATTCGATTTAGGCTTGATCGCTGGCGAGCACGCCACTTTCTTCCCGCTCCCCGCGGCCGTCATCGATACCCATGATGGCAAGCTGCATTCCAACTACCAATATGCTCGCTGGACGCAGAATCTGGACCAAGCGAATGAGCGGTTTTTTCAGTTTTACCATAACTTTCAAAACCAGCACGACGATTTGCTGAGCTATCCGTTGGGAGTACTCCTGCCCGACAGTGTCCTGGAAGGCCTGCGCCCCTTTTTTCCCACCCCCGAAACGGCCCGCTTGCGTAGCGTCTATGGTTCCGGTGTTTCTGAGCGCTACGACGGGGAAGTACAACAAATCAGCCAAGCCAATCCACGCTTGCGCACCGCCTGGGGCGCCGGGATACGGCTCGATCGTCTCAAAAGCTTCTATCAGTTAGGTACACAAAAGACTTTCGACAACTTGAGCGCACGCGCCTTCATCAACACTGAGTGGCAAACTGCAGAGCGCCTGTTTATCAATGCCGGCAGCATGCTGGAACACAACGAACTGGTACACTTACACGGTTCTGCCCGCTTGGCTGTCAACTATGCGCTGCGACGCAACACCAGTCTCAGAGCCAGCATCAGCCATACACAAAAAAGTCCGTCTATACTTGAAGAGTATTGGAACTACGGGGTCTATCTCGACACTGGACCGATGGTCGAGGCCATTGTCAAATCATCAGGAGACTTAGCACCTGAACGATTGACTGCCTACGAACTGGGTCTTGTTCATGAAAACCAGTCCACAGGCCTGCACTTCGATATCAAAGCGTTTTACGAAAAAGCCCGGGAGCTGGTGGGCTTTCCCGTGGACGCAACCTACCCAGAACTGATCACGCTCAACAGCACGGTTGGTGTGCAACGTGTGGCCAATGGCGATCGTTATGATCTCAATGGGGTCGAAGGCGAAATTGGGTGGCGACCGAATCGCGCGGATCAGCTCCGTTTGAGTTACTCATTGACGAGCAGCCATCGGCGTGCATTCCAGCTGCCTGCAGACGGCTCTGTGGTGTACCACACTGCGACGCCGCAGCAGACGCTCGCGCTGTTGGCCCAGCATCGCTGTGCGTCGGGTATCAGCCTCAGTGGGGCCTGGTACCACATGAGTCAGATGGAGTGGCTGGGTGATGGCGGACTGCAAGCTGCCTACGATCGTCTGGATCTGCACATCGGCATACCGATTGCGCAAAAACGGGGACGCATCGAGTTGATCGGACAGAACCTGACTGGGAACTACATCGAATATACGCCGAATAATCGGGTCGATCGGCGTTATTACGTGAAAATGGAACTTCATTTCTGAATGCAATACGCTACGGTACACCCATGGGGGTTGGGGGATACGTGAAGCAATGCTGTCTCAAAGGCCATAGGTCCACAAGAGATCGGCTCAAACATCACCGTGGTCTGCATGGGGGGATGCTTGGGCTATGTCTGCTGGTGGTCGCAATCCTGCCGCTTATGACAGCTAACGCAGCAGACGATCCTTCGCCGGTTCTCGTCGTCCTGAGCGACCATACCGATACCTACCAGCAAGTCGCGGCTGCCATCTCGCAGCGCTTGTTGACGCGACGCCCCTCGCAGACACTGAAAATCGTCTCACTCGATGCGCTGAGCAACATCCAAGCCTCCGAACCCCGTCTTTTAGTCACTGTGGGTTTGCGCGCCACACAAAAAGCACTTGAATCGAGCCGCAAGACTCCCATACTGGCAACCCTGGTACCCCGTCTATCCTACGAGCGTCTACTCCAGCAATTAAAGGTCTCTGCTGAGAACCGAGCCATCTCTGCCGTCTATCTGGATCAGCCTTTGAGTCGCCAGGTGGCACTCATCAAGTATCTTCTGCCTCAGATTAGGCGCGCCGGCACCCTATTGAGCCCCACGGCTGAGCACATCGGCAATGAAGTGCGTGTGATTGGTCGCAATCAGCACCTGGACTTCATCGTGATTCAGGTCAAACGTCCCGCCGAGCTTATCGACCAGCTCCATAACCAGCTCGATGGCATCGAGGTTCTGCTGACGCTGTTCGACCCACAGATCATCGATCGCAAGACTGCCAAGCAGATCCTATACTTCTCCTATCAAAAACGTTTGCCTTTGATTGCCTATTCAAAAGCCATGGTCACCGCCGGCGCATTAGCCGCCGTGTATTCCGACAACACTCAGATTGGGCAACAGACAGCGGACCAGATCATGACTTTTCTGGACCACCCGGATGGCGATTTGCCCGAACCCAGCTACGCAAGCTATTTTTCGGTCGCCTGTAATATGAAAATGGCCAGGTATCTCAACCTTGCGGGCGTCTGTCGTGACGATTTAAGCGCGAGAATTCAGGACTAAGGCCAACCGATGAACCGTGAACTGCCATTCAATCGCTGGGGTATCCATCAAAGGGCTTTGTTCCTGGCCCTTGCCCCGTTATTGCTGGTGTCCTTGATTATCGGTTACTACCTCACCAACATGCATCTCCAAACAGCGCAACGCTCGCTTGAGCAACGCGGTTTGGGCATTGCCAAGAACCTGGCTCAAGCCAGCGAGTTTGGCCTGACGGTGGGCGATCAGAGTCGCATCGAGCAGCTGCTTAAGGCCGCAATGGTAGATCCGGATGTCCACCTGGTGGAAGCCTACGATGCACAGGGCAAACTGATTGCATCCGATCATCGGGATGGCACCAACCGCCACCACAAAACATTGCTGCGAGGCTTTACCGCTTTCGTAATGCCTTCGGCACTACCTGACACCGAAATCGAGGAATTTCGCGGCACGGCACAACCATTAGAACCCCTTGGGCGCATCGTGGTGTGGATCTCGACGGAACACCTGAAACAGGTGCAACGGAGTATCATCAATAAGAGCCTGCTGATCGTCAGTAGCGGCGCCTTGCTGGCCGCATTGCTGGGATTGTTGATTGCCCGCGGATTGACAAAACCGGTGAAAAATGTGATCTCAGCCGTGGATGAGCTGAGCAAGGGTAACCTGGAGCATCGCGTGCGTATCGATAGCCGCGGCGAGCTCGGAAAACTCGAAGAAGGCATCAACCATATGGCTGATGCCCTGGAATCCTCCCAACGCATGTTGGAGGTGCGCGTCCAGGATGCAACACAAAAACTGGCGAACAACCTGCGCGAACTACGCCGCAAGAACGAAGAACTCGAGGCAGCCCGACTGTCCGCGATGCAAGCAAGTGAAGCAAAAGCCAACTTTTTAGCGCAGATCAGTCACGAGCTGAGAACGCCCCTCAATGCCATTCTCGGCTTTAGCAGGCTACTTTTGAAACATGGTGCAACCGAAGGTCAAACCGAATACCTGAAAATCATCAATCAGGCGGGTGACCAATTACTGACGGTCATCAACGATGTGCTGAGCTTCTCCAAGCTGGAATCCGGGCAGATGGAGATTCATCCAGAACATTTCGACCCCCATGACACATTGGAAGAAGTCGTGGGTCTACTTTCTCACGAAGCCCATCGTAAGGAGCTGGAATTGGTGCTGCTGTTGCATCACGACGTCCCGCATGACATGTACAGCGACCCCAGCCGCCTGGCGCAAATCCTAATCAATCTGTTGAATAATGCAGTCAAGTTCACCCCAAAGGGGCAAATTACAGTCACCGCAGAAGCGATTCACACCGATGCGCAGGGCGCACAGTTACAGGTCAGCGTCGCCGACTCGGGAATCGGCATCAGCGAAACGGTCGCGCAACACCTGTTTACGCCCTTTACCCAGGGCGACAGCTCGACCACTAAACTATTTAGCGGGACAGGACTTGGTCTCACCATCAGTAAGGCACTTTGCGAGAGCCTCGGCGGTACGATTATCTGGCGAAATAACCTCTCCCAGGGCACGACCTTTACATTTCGCCTGCCTGGCTTAACGGCAGAGCGGCAGCTGGCCGACTCTGCCATCCCCAATTTGGCCGGACTCAAGGCATTGATTGTGGAGCAAAACCCTCTGTCACGCCGGGCGATTAGAAACTTGTTGATCGGTTTCAAAATGGAGGTGTACCAGCAAGCCGACTACGCCTCCACCGACAATCGGCTGCACCAGGCAGCAGAAGACGATCCTTTTGATCTACTGGTCATAGGACTGTCCAAAGCAGAAGCACAGCAGCTCGATTTAAGTGCCTGGCAGACGCTCGCCAAACAACATGACCTGGGCATTGTCTTGCTAATTGGCGATGAAGAGCTCGCCAATCACTATCAGGAAATGAACCCACTGTCCCACATCCAAATCACCGAAAAGCCTGTCCGTCGGAAGATACTGTATCAAAAGATCATTGCGGCTCTGGAGATCGTGGAAACCGACACGGCCAGCCTGCCTCCCGCCAACGAAGCAAGCAGTCGCCACACTGGCGGCGATGTCATCCGGGCGCTGGTGGGAGATGACAACGCCTTTGGGCGCCGCCTTTTGGCGGATTACCTGGCGAGCGTGGCAGCCAAGGTCGTCACCGCCAAGGATGGTCGTGAAGTGCTTGATATTGCTCAGCAACAGCCGTTCGATATTATATTCTTAGACTTACATATGCCGGAAATCGACGGTATTACGGTCGCCTCGAAACTCCAAGCCGACCCAGGCCCCAACCAATCAACACCATTGATCGCAGTCACCGCGGATGTCTTTTTTGATGCGTTGGAGACACAGCAACCGTCGCCTTTTCAAGCGGTACTGCATAAGCCCGTGACTCATGAACAGATCACCGAAATATTACACACCTGGCTTGCGCAATTGCCCCATCTTCCTCCAGAGCCAGCGGCCACACCCACAGCACTCACGCGACCCCAGGGACTACGCATGGAATTGGACACGCAATTACAAGCCCTGCAAGATGCCTTGCATGAAGCGGATCGGGAACGCCTCCATGCGCATGCGCATCAGCTCAATGGTATTACGCGTTTTTTCCAGATCCATAGCTTATCCAGCGCCGCACGGGAGCTTGAAAGCTGCGCGCTGAGCGCCGGCGAAACCCAGCTGGCAGACCTGGTGAGCCAGATCGTCCAGGCCGCCCAAACACTGGAATGGGATGACAGCGCTGCCCCCAGTCCTGAATCACGATCCAACCATGACGAAAGCCACGCCTGAACTCAAATACATGCTCCAGGAGCTGATTGCAACACCTTCGATCAGCAGCACTCATCGCGAACTCGACATGAGCAATCGCGCTGTGATCGATTTGCTGGCGGACTGGTTAGTAGCGTTTGGCTTCGAGGTTAGGCTGCTGCCCGTACCCGGCCATTCAGGAAAATTCAATTTGCTGGGCACTCTCGGGCGTGGGGAGCGAGGCCTGATTTTAGCCGGACATACCGATACCGTACCCTGCGACACACAGGGCTGGCACTCCGACCCCTTTGTGCTTGCAGAACGCGAGCAACGCCTCTATGGACTGGGTACCGCAGATATGAAGTCGTTTCTCGCGTTGGCCCTCGAAGCGACGCGCGATCTCGATACGAGGCAATT
Organism: Thiotrichales bacterium; assembly: GCA_024763135.1. Classification (GTDB taxonomy): domain Bacteria; phylum Pseudomonadota; class Gammaproteobacteria; order UWMA-0217; family UWMA-0217; genus JANTGD01. Next base: position 9,539 of record JANTGD010000015.1, read on the forward strand.
TCGGCATCCGTTGATCCTACTCGCCACTGCGGATGAAGAAACCTCAATGAGCGGCGCACGCGCGCTGGCAGCAGATGATCTACGGCAGGCGCGTTATGCGGTCATTGGAGAGCCAACCGGGTTGCAACCCGTGTACCAGCATAAGGGAATGATGATGGAACGCATCGAATTACAAGGGCGTTCCGGCCATTCGAGTAACCCGGATCTGGGTAATAGCGCACTGGAAGGCATGCACGAACTCATGAGCGAACTGTTAGCCTACCGCCAAGTGCTGCAACAACAGTACCACGCAAGCGCCTTTGAGATTCCTGTGCCGACCCTGAATTTGGGGCATATTCACGGCGGCGACAATCCTAATCGCATTTGCGGGCAGTGTAGTTTGGAAATCGATCTGCGCCCCTTGCCGGGCATGTCCCTGGAGGATCTGCGCAGCACACTTTATGCGCTGGCGCGGAAAGTGGCGCAAGCCCGTGACCTCAAATTGACAGCAGAGCCCTTGTTTCCGGGCATCGATCCACTGCAGACAGACCCACAATCGCCGATTGTACAAGCTGCACGCGCGCTTTCAGGACATGCGCCCGGCTCGGTCGCGTTTGGCACTGAAGCACCGTTTCTCAACGCTGCCGGAGTCGACACCGTTATTCTCGGACCGGGGGATATCGACCAAGCGCATCAACCCAACGAGTTTTTGGAGATGCAAAGGATTCCACCAACGGTCAAACTCATCAGGCAGCTGATCGAACGCTTTTGTCTCACACCCTGACACCGCAATCGCTGGCACTGAAGCCCAATCCTCCGTGCTACCTTTAATGCTACTAAACCCGGCAACAAAATAGCTCGTTTTCAGAACGTCCAGCCTGAGCGCGCAGAGATCCGCTGAATGTGGCTTTACGATCGATTGTCTTAGTAATTCTCAAGGTATACTCTTACTGGCTGGACTTTAATTTGCAACTCGCGGGAATTGCCGTATAACAACAGCCTCGCTGGCGCTACCCGAGTTTCTGGAAACCTGAATCGATGACTGAGTTCGCACTGATACTCATCAGCACCATCCTCGTAAACAACTTTGTGTTGGTTAAATTTCTCGGGCTTTGCCCGTTTATGGGCGTTTCGCGCAAGCTGGAAACCGCCATGGGGATGGGCTTGGCCACAACCTTTGTGCTAACGCTCTCGGCCGCAAGCAGTGAACTGATCGACCACTACTTGTTGGAACCTTTTGATATTACGTATTTGCGTACCATCACTTTTATCCTCGTCATCGCCGCCGTGGTGGGCTTTACCGAAATGGTGGTGCAAAAGACCAGCCCGCTACTTTACAAAGTCCTGGGCATCTATCTCCCTCTGATCACCACCAACTGTGCCGTACTCGGTGTTGCACTGCTGAATGTCCAGGAATCTCATGGTTTTCTGGGATCGGCGCTCTACGGCTTTGGCGCCGCCATTGGATTTACCCTGGTTTTGGTATTGTTTGCCGCAATCCGCGAGCGTGTGGCCGTAGCGGATGTACCGACGCCTTTCAAAGGCAATGCCATTTCACTGATTACTGCGGGTCTGATGTCACTGGCGTTTATGGGCTTTTCCGGCCTGATCCGGGGGTAACACATGCTCATGGCCATACTGATTGTCAGCGTGCTCGCCGGGCTCTTCGGGCTGTTGTTGGGGTTTGCTTCGATACGCTTTAAGGTGGAAGGTGATCCCATTGTGGATCAGATCGATCAATTACTCCCGCAAACACAATGTGGGCAATGCGGTTTTCCCGGTTGCCGCCCCTATGCCGAGGCAATTGCCTCAGGCGAAGCGGACATCAATCGCTGTCCACCGGGTGGGGAAACTACGGTTCAAGCCCTGGCTGACCTGCTCGGTGTTGAGCCCAAACCGCTCGATGCCGAGGCTGGCGAACCATCCGACATACCAATGGTCGCAGTGATCCATGAAGAATATTGCATTGGCTGTACGCTGTGTATTCAAGCCTGCCCTGTGGACGCGATCGTCGGTGCGCCCAAGCAAATGCATACCGTAATCGCCGACGAATGCACAGGCTGCAAACTCTGCGTACCGGCCTGCCCTGTCGACACGATCACCATGGAACCCATCCCTCCGACACCAGAAAACTGGACTTGGCCCTTCCCGGATAAGCCCTACATACCCATAACAGTCGAAACCGCACATGAGCAGTGATATTCAGGCGCCTGCATTACATCGATTCCACGGCGGGTTGCACCTCCCCGGACACAAAACGGAATCGACTCAGCAGCCGCCGCAAAACGCGCTGCTACCGCGGCACGTCGTTCTGCCACTACGGCAACACATTGGAGAAGCGGCAGAGCCCATCGTCACGGTGGGCTCGCAGGTCAAAAAAGGGCAAGTGATCGCGCAAAGCGTGGGCTACATTAGCAGCCCGGTGCACGCCTCTACCTCGGGCGCTGTGGTTGCCATCGACGATTTCCGTACGCCGCATCCCTCCGGTCTCGCAACACGCTGCATTGTAATCGAAGCAGATGGTGAAGACCGGTGGGCAGATCATCTACCTGCACCACTCGCCGATTTCACTGCCGAGGATGCCGTAACGCTGCGCGACAAGATTCGTCAGGCAGGCATCGTTGGCCTGGGGGGGGCTGCATTTCCGACAGCAATTAAACTCAACCCGCAAACAGCCGATCAGCGCGGTATTCACACGCTTATCGTCAATGGCGCGGAATGTGAGCCCTACATCACCTGCGACGACATGCTGATGCGCAGGCATGCGGAAGAAATCATTTCGGGCATCCGCATCGTCCAGCACATTCTCAATCCCCAACGCACCCTGATCGGTATCGAAGACAATAAGCCGGAAGCGATCCAGGCCATGCAGCAAGCCGTCGACAAAGCGGATCTGCAGACAACACAAGTGATTGTAGTCCCCACCCGCTATCCCACTGGGGGTGAAAAACAGCTGATCAAAGTCCTGACCAATCTGGAAGTGCCCAGCCACGGCCTGCCCGCGGACATTGGCATTGTTTGTCAGAATGTCGGCACGCTACTGGCGATTCACAACGCAATCATCGAAGGAATACCACTGATTGAGCGCTTGGTCACCGTGACCGGAGACGCCGTTGCAGAGCCTCAAAACCGTTATGCTCGCATCGGCACGCCCTTTAGCGAATTGATCCAGGCCTGTGGCGGATATCAAGGTAACGTAGAGCGGCTGCTCATGGGAGGCCCCATGATGGGAATTGCCGTGGTCAGCGATGAGGTCCCCATTATCAAGTCGACTAATTGCCTACTCGCCGCCACCCCTGCAAGCATCCCGCCGCCGAGCGACCCGCTCGCCTGCATACGCTGTGGTGAGTGTGAAACGGTCTGTCCTGCTCAGCTATTGCCGCAAATGCTGTATTGGCATGCCCATGCCCAAGACTTTGAAAAAGTGCAGGACTACAATCTGTTCGATTGTATCGAATGCGGCTGCTGCGCCGTGGTTTGCCCCAGCCATATTCCGCTGGTGCACTACTATCGCTACGCGAAAACGGAAATCTGGCAGCAAGAGAAAAAACGCCAAAAGGCCGATCGGGCTCGGCGACGACATGAATTTCATCTGGAACGGCTGGAGCGCGCCGCGCGGGAAAAAGCGCAGAAACTGGCCGCCAAAAAAGCCGCGCTGGAAAAAAAGAAACAGGCGCAGGCCAAGGCGGCTGACCACAGCAGCGAAGATCCCAAAAAGGCGGCTATTGCGGCTGCCCTGGCGCGTGCGAATGCCAAAAAGGCGGCGCGGGCCAAACAACCTCAATCCAGTGATAGTCAGACCACGCCCGCCCAGGAAGACTCCGCCACTGAATCCACGAACGACAGTTAAACGCAATGGAATTCAAGGTTACCAGCTCGCCACACCTGCCCTCCAGCCAGCATACCGCTGCCATCATGCGGCGCGTAATCTATGCCTTGCTGCCTGGAACCGCGGTGGCGACTTATTTTTTTGGCTGGGGCGTACTCATCAATATTGGACTCGCCATTGCTTTTGGTCTTACGCTCGAAGCCGGTGTACTGGCCCTGAGAAATCGTCCCTTGCGACCCACTCTGTCCGATTACAGTACAGTGGTCACTGCCTGGCTGCTGGGGCTCGCACTGCCCCAGCTGGCCCCTTGGTGGCTGACACTGGTGGGTATGCTCTTCGCCATTGTTTTCGCCAAACAGCTCTATGGTGGGCTTGGCTACAATCCCTTCAATCCTGCCATGGTCGGTTATGTGGCATTGCTGATTTCGTTTCCCGCGCACATGACGACTTGGCTGCACCCTTCGAGCCTGATGGAAACACCACTGTCCTTTGGCCAAGCCTGGCAGGTAATTTTTTCCGGGCATCTCCCTGAGGGACTGAGCTGGGATAGCCTATCAGCGGCTACTCCTCTGGATGCAGTCCGGACTAACCTGAGCATGCACCACGCTCTGCCAGAGATTTTTGCCAATAACCCGGGGTTTGGCGTGTTGTCCGGGGTGGGATGGGAGTGGGTGTCCGTGGCTTATGCGCTGGGGGGGCTAGGGTTGCTGGCTACTCGCACCATACCCTGGCAAACGCCGCTAGCGATGATTCTGGGACTGAGCCTACCCGCGCTGCTGTTTCACTGGTACGATCCCACACAATATGCCTCCCCAATTTTCCATCTGTTTGCTGGGGGCGCATTGCTGGGGGCGTTCTTCATTGTCACCGACCCCGTCTCGGGTGCGACAACGCCATTGGGCCGACTCATCTTTGGGGCAGGCGTCGGGATTACGACCTATGTGATCCGTACCTGGGGCGGTTACCCGGATGCTGTGGCGTTCAGCGTACTGCTGCTTAATATGAATGCGCCGCTGATCGATTACTACACCCAACCTCGCGTGTTTGGCAAAGGCAAAGGGCGCGATGCTTAAACACATTTTCACCTCGGCTGTACTATTATGGTTGTTTGGGTTACTGGGCGCGGGTAGCGTTGCGGTCGTTTACTCGTTAACAGAAAACCGCATCCTGGAAAACCAGGCCGCTACACGTCTGATGCGCCTACATGAGGTCCTCCCTCCCGAGCGATACGATAACGATCTGCTCAGCGACACACTGACACTCCCAGCTGGCAGTGTGGTCAAAGACCGGCCGGTCACGGTGTATCGCGCTCGCCTAAAAGGCAGACCGGTCGCGGTAGCATTTGAAGCCACCGCCAGTGATGGTTACAGTGGCGACATCCGCTTGCTGATCGGCGTGGACTTAGACGGCAGGATTTTGGGAGTGCGCGCCTTGGAACACAAAGAAACTCCGGGCCTGGGCGACAGCATTGAAACATCCCGTAGTGATTGGATTCTGGGATTCAACGGTCGATCTTTGAATAATCCAGATCCAGCCCATTGGGCGGTAAAGAAAGACGGTGGCGTATTTGACCAATTCACAGGCGCCACGATCACCCCACGCGCCGTCGTTAAACTGATCAAACAGGTGCTGGTGTACTATGCGGGGCACCGGGAGACAATCTTTGCGCAGGAGCCACGAAATGGGTGATGCCAGTACTACTGAAATTTTCAAGAACGGGCTTTGGCACAACAATGCCGGGCTGGTGCAACTGTTGGGTCTGTGTCCATTACTTGCGGTTTCCACGACTACCGTCAATGGCCTCGGGCTGGGATTGGCATCGACTGCGACGCTGATCATCAGTAATGTTATTGTTTCCCTCATCCGTAACTTAATTCGCCAAGAAGTCCGCATCCCGGTCTTTGTCCTGGTGATTGCATCCACAGTCACGGTCATCGACCTGACCCTCAACGCCTGGTTCCATGAACTGCACCATATCCTTGGAATTTTCATTCCTTTGATCGTTACCAATTGCGTCATTATCGGGCGAGCCGAATCATTTGCAGCGAAGCAACCCGTACTTCCGGCGTTCTACGATGGACTCGCGATCGGGCTGGGGTTCACCTTGATCTTGGCGGCTCTGGGCACACTGCGCGAACTTCTCGGCCGCGGCACAATCTTCGCGCAAGCACAGTTACTGTTTGGCGATGCCGCGCAGGCGTTGCAAGTGACCGTTTTCGATCACTATGGGGGATTCTTGCTCGCGATCCTACCCCCAGGCGCATTTATTGGCCTTGGCCTACTCATCGCCATCAAAAATATTATTGACGCGCGCGCAGCCAAACGCGCAGCACGCAAACCTGCCACAGCACCGGCCACGGAAGGCGCAACCGCACACTGACACGTGAATAAGCAAAAACGGCAGGAGATTTTTGCACGTCTCAAAGCGGCTAATCCCACCCCCACGACTGAACTCAACTACCAAACACCATTTGAGTTATTGATCGCGGTCATTTTGTCGGCCCAGGCAACCGACAAGAGCGTGAATAAGGCCACCGAACGCTTGTTCCGAGTCGCCAATACTCCCGAGAAAATTTTGGCATTGGGTGAAAACAAGCTCAAAGAACACATCAAAACCATCGGCCTATACAACAGTAAAGCAGCCAATATCATCAAAACCTGCAAAATCCTTGTGGAGCAATACCACGGACAGGTCCCCCAAAGCCGCGAAGCGCTGCAAAAGTTACCTGGGGTCGGTAGAAAAACTGCCAATGTCGTGCTTAATACCGCATTCGGGCACCCAACCATTGCCGTAGACACCCACATATTCCGCGTGGCCAACCGCACAGGACTGGCAAAAGGCAAAACCGTCCTGGAGGTAGAAAAGAAACTCGATCGGCTCGTACCCAAGGAATATAAAAAAGACGCTCACCATTGGCTCATTCTACATGGACGGTACGTTTGCACTGCCCGTAAGCCGCGCTGCGGTGCCTGTATCATCTATGATCTTTGTGAGTACTCCCATAAAACCGCTTAGTAGTAAAACCAAACCTATCGTATGTTGACAACAGATCGCGAACAGATCCGCCGTTATTACTGCGACATCTATCAACGGCACTTGGCCGGCCAACCCCTTGATGCCATGGCAACCTTGGTGCTGGACGTCATACTGCTTCACCCCGAGTATCATTCGCTCCTGGCACAACCCGAACAAGCCATCCACTTGGACGCCTCCCCCGAACGAGGCACTAGCAATCCTTTTTTGCATATGGGTATGCACTTGGCTATACGCGAACAGGTCACTACCAATCGGCCAGCGGGAATTGCCGCCATTTATCAGCGGCTCGTCAAACACCACGGCCAGTCTGAGGCAGAACATCGTATGATGGAGTGCCTGGCTAGCGCGTTGTGGCAATCTCAACAAGACAATAAACCTCCCAACGAGCAGAGTTATCTGGACTGTCTTCAACGAGTCGGCTAGAAACTCTCTGGAAGGGACGGGAAGATCACGCTGCTTAAACGCGACTTGGTATGGACGAGCATGGAGCACCCGAGGGAATGCTCAGTGGTCAACGGGTTGCGCTCACAACGGGTCTATGCCAAGCCGTATTGACTCCGTCCTGCATCTAGTTCTTGAGTCACGCCGTATATCAGCACTCAAACGCCAACTGTGGCAACCACTACTAAAGGAGATACAATTTTAATGTCTGAAAAAAATAAAGAAGCACATTCCAGCCCAATGCTTGTTGCACTGGGTAGCACCTTGGTGGCAGGCGCTGTGGTCAGCACGACCGTCAACGCCGATGCTAACCCGTTTGGGATGACCGAGCTGCCAGCGGGTTATCAAGTGGCCATGGAAGGTAAGTGTGGCGAAGGCAAATGCGGTGAAGGCAAGTGCGGCGGTGACAAAGAAACCGAAGGCAAGTGCGGCGAAGGTAAATGTGGGGAAGGCAAGTGTGGAGGCGCTAAAAACACCGAAGGCACATGTGGCAGCGCTAAAGAGTCCGAAGGAAAGTGTGGTGAAGGCAAATGCGGTGAAGGAAAGTGTGGCGGTAACAATTAACCAGTAGTCCTCCCCCCCACAGCACAAGTTTCTCTTGTGCGGCAAATCGGCAGGTGGTTCCATGTACACCTGCCGCTTTTTATTTAACTTCCACACCTTAAGGCACCTGACAATGTCAATGAGCAGGTTTTATGATGATTGAACCACACTATCCTGTCTCCGGGGCCGGTCTTGGTTTGCGCCGGGAGTTATTGGAGCCCCTCAAACAACACACCCAGCTCACTTCCCCCGTTGATTTTCTCGAAGTCGCTCCAGAAAACTGGTTGCAGATGGGGGGACGATTGGGACGTCAGTTCGCCGCGCTAACGGAACGTTTTCCGTTTGTGACACATGGGCTTTCGCTGTCCATTGGCAGCCCCTCTCCCCTGGACAAAGACTTGATTCTGGCGATCAAACGGTTTTTGAACCAATATCAAATTCGATGCTATAGCGAGCATCTGAGCTACTGCTCGGATAGCGGCCAGCTTTACGACCTCCTACCGATCCCGTTTACCGAAGCAGCCGTCAGCTACGTCGCGCAACGAATCCGCCAAGTGCAGGATATGTTGGAGCGCAAGATCGCCTTGGAGAATGTTTCCTACTACGCCGCCCTCGATAAAGAGATGGAAGAAATCGAATTTCTGAACGCAGTGTTGGAAGAAGCCGACTGCGATCTGTTATTGGATATCAATAACCTCTATGTCAATTCGGTCAACCACGGCTACGACGCGCTTGAGTATTTACGTGCATTACCCGGAGAACGCATTGCCTATGCCCATATCGCAGGCCATTATCGGGAAGCAGAGGACCTGATTATCGATACCCATGGTGCGGCGATTATCGATCCGGTTTGGGAATTACTCGACAGCGCCTATGACAACTTTGGAGTGTTTCCCACTCTTGTGGAAAGAGATTTCAATATCCCGGCTTACGAGGTATTGATACAGGAAGTAAAGACTGTTGCCGAGCATCAGAAACACTCTCTGGATAATGCTCAGGAGGACGTCTCACGTGATCAAGCCCGGGCATAGCTTTCAGGCAAAGCAATTGGCTTTGACTGCCCACATAAGGAATCCACAGGCCCATCCCTGCGTGCCGGGGATAGAAGAGCGCCGCCTGCGTGTTTACCGAGAATTACTCTTCAACAATATCTGCCAATTTATCGATCATGCTTTTCCCGTGCTGAAGAGTCTCTATACAGATGCTGAGTGGATACGCCTGATCCGCAGTTTTTTTGTCCATCATGACTGTAAAACGCCCTTCTTCAGCGAGATTCCCAAAGAATTCCTAGACTACCTGAAGCACGCTTATCCAGCACAACCGCAGGATCCTCCATTTTTATACGAGCTGGCACATTACGAGTGGATCGAACTCGCACTGTCGATTGATACTCGAGAAGTCTATTCTGCGACACTCCAGCGCGACCTTGATATTCTGGAGAGTATCCCGGTGCTCTCTCCCCTCGCCTGGCGGGTCAGCTATCAATGGCCTGTCCATGCAATCAGTCAAAACATGCAACCGCAAACCCCCTCGCCAACGAGCCACGATTACATTGTTTATCGTAACCATCTGGACGATGTACAGTTTATTGTCGCAAACAGTGTTACTTCCCGATTGTTTCAACTGCTCGATAGCAATACAGTCGCCACGGGCAAACAACTACTCGATCAAATTGCCAGCGAAATCAATCACCCCAATCCCAGTTTGGTTCTAGACGCTGGCAAGCAGGTTCTGCTGCGGTTTTTGCATCTGGACGTGATTTCCGGAATGCGCAAACCATGTCCAACCCCAGGCTGATGAGTGATCATCACAGTCTTAGTTTGTTTGGGATGGTCCAGGGGCAACTACCCAGCCTCTCGATACAGCGGTTTGAGCACGACTGCAAGCATAAAGGTGACGGTACCGCCTATGTCCCCGTGAATTCAAATCCGTGTAGCCCGCGACGATGGAGGCTCGATTCAATGAACGCTGCCTTAAAGCCGGTTCGAGGGAAATAGATGGCCTACGGTGGAAAAGCACTCGCTACGATCTCTATTCTCGGACAGCATCCAAGTACACCGACAAGTCCAAACTGTCTATATCAGCGCAAACCCACGCGTTCAGAACAAGGCATTGTTGCGAAGCCATGGTTGTTCCATGTCGAGCAGC
>JANTGD010000016.1 GCA_024763135.1 Thiotrichales bacterium
CTTGCGTGGACTTTTGTGATCCAATTGAGGTTTTTAGGTTTAAGGGCGGTCACAGCGCAGCGGCCGATTTAGCACGCATTCTGTCTATCCACGCAGTTGGCGTTGCATGCCTCTCGGGTTCAACCCCCGGTCATCGACATAAAGCGCAGCACTTGTTGCGGTTTTTCATTGAACTCATGCCGCTCGGGCTTGATATCGATGGCCGCTTTTATCACTTGTTTGAGTTCATCATCACTGACGCCACTGCGCATGATAGGACGCAGTGAAACACTGTGTTCTTGCCCCAGACACAGATACAGCGAACCATCCACGGCAATTCGTACCCGATTACAGGTTTCGCAAAAATGCTGCGAAATTGGAGTAATAAAGCCAATATTGACCCCTGTACCCTGCACCTGTACATATCGTGCTGGACCCGCTCCAGGGACCGCGCCAGGCACCAGATCGAAGCGCTGCTCCAGGCGTCGCCGGACATCCCGTAAATCGACGAATTGATCCTGCGCTTCCCGACCTGTGTCCCCTACCGGCATGGTCTCGATAAAACGCAAGGTAAAACCATGCTCGATACAAAACTCGACCATGTCTTCAACCTCTTGATCATTGATTCCTTTCATCACGACCATGTTGATCTTGATGGGCATCAACCCCACTTGCTTGGCTACCATCAGTCCGTCGAGCACCTTTTCAAGCTTGCCTTTGGTAATCCGTTTGAATACTGCCGGTTTAAGCGTATCCAGGCTGACATTAATGCGAGTAATACCACTGTCACGCAATGCCTCCGCTTGCTTGGCAAGGCGCGTCGCATTGGTGGAAAGGGATAAATCGTCGAGTAAAGGTAAGGCTGATAAGCGTTGTGCTAAAACAGGGAGATTCTTGCGCACAAGCGGTTCACCGCCTGTCAAGCGTACGCGTTTGACTCCAAGTTCGGAGAATACGCGTATCAGGCGCTCAATTTCGTCAAAGCTGAGCCAATGCTCTGGCTCCTCGAAGTCTTTGAACGCCTCAGGCATGCAGTAGAAACACCGCAAATCACAACGATCTGTAACCGATAGCCGCACGTAATCGATACGACGATTAAACTGATCAATAAGCGTAGTCATTTCTGCATTATAGATCAGAGCTGGATTTTCTGTCAGATCTTCCTTCTGGTTCATTGGGGAAACCCGTCTTACACGCTTTGAGTTGCTGTTCTGCCAAGCGCCCTAACTCGGGCATTTGCCCCTCAATCCAGTCTTCGACTTGCCGATTGACTGCGGCGGCATCCCGTCCCTGCGTATCGATCATGGGTCCAAAGCGTAGCGTAATCACACCTGGGTACTTGATAAACTGGTGGCGGGGCCAGAAGTACCCGGCATTGTGTGCCAACGGAACAACCGGATAGCCACTGCGCGTCGCAAGAATAGCCCCCCCCAGTTTGTAACGCCCCCGCTTACCCGGCGGCATGCGCGTGCCTTCGGGAAACACAATCACCTTCCGACCCGCAGCCAGGCGCTCTGCGCCCTGGGCAACAACTTGCTCTACGGCATTGCGCCCGGCACTGCGATCAATAGCAATTTGATCCAACAGGCGGATTCCCCAGCCAAAAAACGGAATTCGCAGTAATTCTTTTTTGAGTACCCAGGCGACCGTGGGAAACATAGCAGACAGTGCCAGCGTCTCCCAGGTTGATTGATGTTTGGCCAAGACCACCATCGGTGCATCTGGCAGGTCCTCCAATCCTTCGACACGGTGATCCAAACCGCAGAGTCTGGCCAATACCCATAGGTTAAACCGCGTCCAACTCATGATCAGAGGAAAGCGGATCCGCGGTGGCAGGACAATCAAAGCCCAGATGACCACCCCATAGCCTACCGTTGAACTCGCAAAAATGAGCCAAAACAGCAAAGAACTGAACCATAGAACCAATGGGTTGCAACGCAGTTTATTCATGGGATGTCATTACTCAGCATGGTTTACACTACTGATTGAGCAGGGCATCGGCGACGGACGCTAGATCGGGGTAAATCGCCGTACCCGCGGGTAAACGACCTTCGCGCAGAGTCTTCTGACCCTTACCCGTGAGCACCAGCATGGGCTGCGCACCTACCACTGCCGCCGCCTGAAGATCACGCAGGGAATCACCCACAACAGGGGCGCCCTCAAGCCTCTCCCCCAAGTCCTCTGCAATACGTAGATACATCCCTGGCTGCGGTTTTCGACAGACGCAACCCTCATCAGGTCCGTGAGGACAAAAGGCCAATATATCAATGCTTGCCCCCTGTTGCGCCAACAACCTACGAAATTTCTCGTGAATTGCCATCAGCGTCTCCAACGTGAACAGACCTCGCGCAATACCAGACTGATTCGTCGCGATCCCAACTTTAAAGCCTGCGGATTTGAAACGCGCAATGGCCTCCAAGCTCCCTGCAATTGGCACCCATTCCTCGGGGGATTTCACAAATAGGTCAGAGTCCCGATTGACCACACCATCTCTATCTAAAATTATCAGACTCACTTCTCAGTTCCGGGGATAGAAGGTAATAGAATGAGGATCAAGTAACTACCTATACATGGCATGCACCCAGCACATGCCTCTCTCAACCGGAGCTTCCACTCGATTATGGGGTGATGTTATGCGTGATCCACAACCATCAAATTATGCCAAACTCGTATTAGTATTGTTCGCAATCTCCTTCATTACAGGCTGCCCAGTCCTTGCCTGGTCTAAAGGCGAAGTGTACAACCTCAATACAAGCAGCACACCAGCAAAACACTTTTCTTATACTATTGCGTCACAAGCATACCAATGGGGCGTCGGCAATGATGAGCTTATCACTGATGTGATCTACCAAGGAAAAACACTCTCTTATAATGCGATTCAACCAGACATAGTGAAAATATGGCGACATAACAATCCCATAATCACGGGGAATGTTTGCACCATTTATGCTGAAATGGGTGCCGACCCTCGATTGAGCATTCTTCCCAGTTACCCAGAGGCTGCTAATGGAGAGTGCAACCTTGAGTCTGTCATCGGAGATTCTAGGATCAATATTGGTACAAATAATTTATTCACCAATAAGTTCACAGATACCTACCTCGTCAACAATATTGAGAGAGTTGACTTTATTTTTTTTGATGGCCTAAGTGTAACCGCCGAGAATATAGATACTGCTGGACACGTGCTACTCGAAAAAGGTGCAAATAGCCCAACAAAGATTGCAGCCATTCGAAAGCTCGATAATTCCGGTAATCCATCAGAATTTGGCTCCTTGCTCACTGTCTACAAGGCAGGGTACGGCAATATCGATCAGTTGCAGTATGGAGTAACAAGCAGAACGAAAAAACGTGCGGAATTGTCCAATTACGCCGATCAAACAGACCATTTATTGAAAACTTACGCTGAAAGCGTCGAAACACTAGGCGCTGTCTTTGTGTCCGCAAATGATCTTGGTATCCCCCCAGAAGAAAAATATTATGGTTTTTCTCTATTCCCTATGGATGTGGATACAGCTAGCTTCGATCTAACCAAACCGGAAACCTTTCCCATAAACACTGATTTCTTTGTTGATGATGCCGACTTGAAAGCGGGCACTGCCGGTAACTTCAAGCTTGGCAGCGATATCACGCCCAATCAAACCCCAATCGCAGGTAATGACACGGCGGAAACGACACAGGGAAGCAGTGTAACCATTGACGTACTCAGCAACGATTCCGATCCGGATGGCGATCCTCTGAGCCTTTCCATTCTCGCCGCTACCCTTCATGGTCAAGTGGCGATAGAGAACAACCAGATCGTATACACTCCGGACGCAGGGTACACTGGTGTCGATGAGTTTACGTATCAGATCACCGACGGCCAGGGTGCCAGCGCGACCGCACGCGTATCGATTACCGTTAACGCGGACCAAAATACAGCCGTATTAGCCGGTGGCAGCAGCTCGACAGCCGTGATCGAAACAGGACTAGATGGACACGGCGCGGGTAGTTTTGGCTGGTTTGCATGGCTACTCCCGCTGATCGCCGTGCTGCGCCGAAGATCGATTCTGAAGCATTAGAAGGAACTGACCATGAAACGATTCGATACGCCTTGTAAATGTGCTTTCGCCCTGGCGGTAGCGCTCAGTGGATGGGCGACCACAGTCAGCGCGGATACCACTCCTCAGGATCGCAGCTTTGAACGTCGCGTCTATATTGGGGCAGGTGCTGGCGTTACCCATGTCAAACCTCGTACCGACGGCACGGGATATAGCGTCATGGATGATAGCAGCACCGGTGGCACTATCAGCATCGGCTTGGACGTTACGCCCCGCCTGAGCGTCGAAGGCTACGCCGCTACGCTGGGCAAGGCAGACATCCAGAACGATACCACACAAGCAAAAGCAGGCGACATCAAGTATCAGCAGGCAGGAGTGAGCGGGATTCTCTACGTGGCCAACAATCGCAATGCATCGGACTACGAGCGCGGTGAGGCGGATGAAGGTTTGCAGCGTCGCGAGGGACTCTCTCCCTATGTACGGGTTGGTGCTGGAAAGCTAAGCAATGAATCCGATTTAGCCTACCGGCAAGTCAATGAATGGGATATGCATGTGGGCGCTGGTGTGGAATACGGCTGGTCAAATGGCGTCGCCGCACGGGCTGAGGTCGTTTCCTACGATACCGATGCAAAACTGTTGACGGCAGGCGTCGTCAAACGCTTTGGCAAAACCAAACCCTACCGCGTCGCAGCAGTGCCTCCCCCCGTCGAACCGCCACCTGCGGTCGTCGCGCCTGAGCCGCCCGTCCCCACTGTACAGGCACCTCCACCGAAACCAAAGCCAAAATTGGACTTACTGTCCATCAGCCTCCCGGTAGTCCATTTTGCATTTGATCGTGCCGATTTGCGCAAGCCCGACCTGCCCCTGTTAGACCGACTCGCGCAAACTCTGCAACGGTACAGCAAACTCAAGCTGGAAATTCAGGGCCACACCGATCCAGTTGGAACAGAAGCCTACAATCAGCGTCTCTCCGAGCGACGCGCGGAGCGCGTCAAGGCCTACCTCGTCTCCAAAGGAATCTCCGCGGATCGCCTGAAAACCGTCGGCTTTTCTGAAAACCGCCCGGTTGCCGACAATGCGACGGCCGAAGGACGCGCTTTGAATCGTCGCGTGGAGTTCGTGATTCGGTAAAGCACCATACAGCCGCCCGCATGAACGGCCGTGTATTCGCAGACTGGGTCTATCGCCTCCACGATTTACTCCCGTTTCCAAGACGCGTTGCAACTGCGCATGCCAGATGGTGAGTCTGCGTTGGCAAACCTATTGAGTAAGAACCTGCCCGGTGGCACGATAGTGTGCCAATACCCACCGGCTTGATCTTAACCATCTCTATGAGTGCGTTCCTGGACAGCATAATTCTGCTCAGCATTGGATGCGTTGCGGGATTTATGAATGTCCTTGCTGGCGGCGGTTCCGCATTGACCGTACCTATTATGATATTGATGGGTTTCGATCCGACGGTCGCCAATGGAACCAATCGTCTCGCCATTCTTGTGGAAGCAGGTGCTGGTGTGGCCGCATTCCACCGCGAACGATACTCTGATTTTAATACCAGCCTGCGACTCGCGTCCTACACGCTGCCGGGTGGCCTGCTCGGTGCTTTTTTTGCAGTAAAAATTGATGACCGAGCGTTTACCTTGGTTCTGGGCGTCGTTCTCTTGTTCATCGTGGCGTCACTTTTCTTACCCAAGCCAAGTCTCTCGAAACCACACCCACAACCCCATAACCTGTTCACCGCCTTTGCGATGTTCGGTATTGGATTTTATGGCGGATTTTTACAAGCCGGTGTAGGATTTCTGATTATGGCAAGTCTCACACATCTCGCAGGCTTGTCTTTGATTGCGACCAATATGCACAAAGTATTTATCGTGATGGTTTTTACAGTCCCTTCCATTCTGATTTTCGCCTGGAGTGGCAATATCGATTGGTCTGCCGGGGCAATCCTTGCGCTGGGTATGGGCGCCGGCGCGTGGTGGGCCGTGAAGTTGGCAATACACAGAGGAGAGCGCATCGTACGTGCGGTGCTCGCAATTGCATTAGTTCTACTCGCGGCTCGTTTGATGGTCGTATACCGCTAAACCGCGCTCTGCAGACGCGACAGGTCAGCCACACGCAGAAACAGAGCCTGAAGATGGCTCAACAGCGCCAGGCGATTCTGTTGCAGCGCCGCATCCTCTGCCATCACCATCACCTCATCGAAAAACCGATCCACCGACTCTCTCAAGGTAGCCAGCTGCTGCAATGCTGCATGATATTCCCCTTGGTCGAAAGCTACCGAGACTTCCGCGCCTAGGCTTTCCAGGGCCTGATAAAGGGCCTGTTCCGCCGGTTCTAAGAGCAACGCCGCATCAATCGTCGCAGGAAAATTAGCCTCAGTCTTTTTGAGGATGTTGCCAATTCGTTTGTTTGCAGCCGCCAAAGCTTCCGCCGCTGGCAACTGCTTGAACGCTGCCACAGCTTTAACACGTCGATCCAAATCCACTGGGCGTGAAGGCATCAGCGCCAGCACCGCATCGACAACATCCACGCTCACACCCTGATCCTGATAATAGGAACGCAAGCGCTCAAGCACATAGTCAAAACAGGCAGTAACGGTATCATCTTGGTTTAAGCGACCCTGTAATTGGTTTTCGGCAAATACCAGCAGCGCTTTAAGATCTAGGTCCAGATCAGCTTCGATCATAATCCGCAACACACCCAGCGCAGCCCGACGTAAAGCGAAGGGGTCTTTGGTACCAGAGGGCTTCTGACCGATACCAAAAATGCCTACCAGCGTATCAATCTTATCCGCCAAAGCCAGCGATTGACCCACTGTCGTACGTGGCAGGCTATCGCCTGCTTGTCTTGGCAGATATTGCTCTTCCAGGGCAACGGCGACATCGCCAGGCTCCCCATCGTGCTCGGCATAATACCGCCCGGCGGTCCCCTGCAATTCGGGAAATTCGTAAACCATGGCCGTCATCAGATCGCATTTGGACAAATAAGCTGCACGGCCGGCCTGTTCCACGTCGGCACCGATGCTTGCCGCGATATCCTGCGCCAAGGCCTTAATTCTTAGGGTCTTGTCGTAAAGGGTGCCAAGCTTCTGTTGAAACACGATCTCTTTGAGCGATGCGACCCGGGATTCCAGAGGCTGCTTTCGATCCTGCTCCCAAAAAAATGCCGCATCAGCGAACCGCGGACGGATAACGCGTTCATTTCCTTCGATCACTTTTGCTGGGTCAGTGCTTTCGATATTCGCAATGGTTATAAAGTGTGGCAGTAACCGCCCCTCAGGGGTCACGACAGCAAAATACTTCTGATGACCTTCCATGGTGGAAATCAGTGCTTCATGGGGTACTTCTAAAAACTTTTCCTCAAAACGCCCCGCCAGTGCCACGGGCCATTCCACCAAAGCGGTCACCTCATCGAGCAGGTCCACGTCGATGATGGCTTCTCCACCCAGCTCCTGCGCTGTATCGATCACCTGCGCTCTGATCAATTCTCGACGACGTGAAAAATTTGCCAGCACCCGGCCACGTGTTTCCAGCAACCGCGCATAATCCTTGGGATCATAAATCGTTAATTCCTCGGGATGATGGAAACGATGTCCATATGTTACATTTCCCGCCTCGACGCCCAGTACGCGCCCTGGCAGCACAGCGTCTCCCAAGAGCATCAGCAACCAATGCACCGGTCGCACAAACTGCTCCTCCCCTGCTCCCCAGCGCATGCGTTTAGGGATGGGGAGGTTTTGCAGGCTCGTTTCGATAATACCAGGCAACAAACTGGCAGCGGTCTGCCCCGTTTCTTGTTTGCGAAATACAAGCCAGGCCCCTTTCTCTGTCTCGATACGGCCTAACTCTTTAACTGTCACGCCACAGGATTTGGCAAACCCCTGCGCCGCTTTGGTCGGTTTACCACTGGCATCGAACGCAGCGATTAAGGCCGGACCTCGTTTCTCTATCACACGATCAGGTTGCTGGACATCGAGTGAATGCACCAAAACGGCCAAGCGCCGCGGACTCGCATAATGCTCAACCTCAAGATGCCCCAGTTGCGCATCTGCCAAACCCGCTACAATGCTGGCAGTCAAGGCGTCCGACAACTTAGGCAGCGCCCTTGGGGGCAATTCTTCTGTGCCAATCTCTACCAGAAAATCGAGCTGCTCAACCATTGGCCATCTCCTGCTGGGGCGCCAACATGGGAAAACCCAATGCTTCCCTGGACGCGTAGTAAGCCTCTGCGACAGCGCGGGAAAGCGTCCGTATCCGCAAAATATATCGTTGGCGCTCGGTGACCGAAATTGCATGCCGAGCATCCAGCAGATTGAATGTGTGCGAGGCACGCAGCATGTACTCGTAAGCTGGCAACGGCAACGCTGCCGCAATAAGGCGCTGGCTTTCTTGCTCCAGCTGATCGAACCATTGAAAGAGCATGGCGGTGTCGGCCTCTTCGAAATTGTAGCGGGACTGCTCGACTTCATTCTGATGGAAAACATCCCCGTAACGCACAGTGCCCTGCGGTCCGGTATTCCAAACCAAGTCGTAGACACTTTCTACGCCTTGGAGGTACATGGCGATACGCTCTAAACCGTAGGTAATCTCACCAGTCACCGGCCGGCAATCCAAACCACCTACCTGTTGAAAATACGTAAACTGCGTCACCTCCATACCATTGAGCCAGACCTCCCAACCCAGCCCCCAGGCCCCGAGTGTCGGTGACTCCCAATTATCTTCGACAAAGCGAATATCATGCACAAGCGGATCAAAACCCAGCGCCTTGAGCGACCCCAGATAGCGCTCCTGGATATCCTGAGGGGAAGGTTTGAGTACCACCTGAAACTGGTAATAGTGCTGCAGACGATTCGGATTTTCACCATAGCGACCGTCGGTAGGACGCCGTGATGGCTGCACATACGCGCTGCGCCAGGGCTCGGGGCCGATTGCGCGCAAAAACGTTGCCGGATGGAACGTTCCCGCCCCCATTTCCATGTCGTAGGGTTGTAAAAGCACACAGCCTTGCTGACCCCAGTAGTCCTGAAGAGCAAAGATTAAGCCTTGAAAGGTTGCCACATCATATTCACTCATAGCGCATTCCCGGTTGACACGCGCGAAAGTATAGCAGCACTCGAACGAAATAATGACGCCACCCCCCGCGCACCACTTAGAGCGCTGCACCATGCGGAGTCCTACTCACGCGACGAACTTGTCCCAATACGCTTGTAGTCGATGCGTAGGAGCAAATAAATAATACAAAAAAAAAAGCCGAAGCCCGGGAGAGCTTCGGCCAATGCCTCGATTGACGAGGGAGGGGTTAGAGCCGAGAAATCTGTCTTATTCTCAGACAGTCTCCTAATATTTCTCCACTATGAACTCGACACGGCGATTCTTCGCCCGTCCCGCAGCAGTGGTATTGGTGGCAATGGGTTCTTCTTCACCCTTACCGGCATACCGCATCCGATTTGGATCGATACCGCGACTGACCAGATAACGCGCAACTGACTTGGCGCGACGCAGCGAGAGATCTTTGTTATAGCTGGCGCGTCCGACATTGTCGGTATGCCCTACGATAAGTACATGCACATCAGGATAGCGTTTGAGTTCCTCTGCGACACCATTGAGGATGCTCTTGGCTTCGCCCGTCAAGCGATCTGAATTGGTGAGAAAATTGACACCTTCCAGTACGCCATTGAACTTATCAATAACCACTTCCTTATACGCCTGGCGCGAACAACCATTGACATCGACTTCGGTACCCATCGGTGTGTTCGGGCATTGATCCTTCGCATCGAGCACGCCGTCGGAATCACTGTCTATATCTATTTCAACCACGAATGCGCAGCCATTGACATCGACCCGCGTGCCCGCCGGTGTATCAGGGCATTGATCTTTGCCATCAACCACACCGTCACCATCGCTGTCCAACGGACATCCCTTGGCATCAACCTGCGTACCTGCCGGAGTACCAGGACATTGATCGTCAGCATCCAGAACACCATCACCGTCGCTGTCTTCGGGTTGCGGTGGGGGTGCGGCACCGCCGAAACGCTTGAGCACGTTGAGGGTAATGAGTGCAGCATCCTTGTCAAAATACTGATACTCGCCACGCAATGACACACCAGCGGCAAATTGGTACTCCAGGCCCAGGCCACCAAACAACTGTGCATCCTCTACCTGTTTGAAAGGCACCTCACTGCTGTCGGTATCGACCTTGCCATACCCCAGTTTCAGCAAACCCGCCAATCCTGGGGTGCTACCCGGCAAGTACAGCAACGTTTCCAGCCCATAGGTTTTATAGTCGATACTACCTTCAGAGGTAGCATCTCTGAGCTTGGCCCCACCAAGATCAGCATAAAACGCTTCGAGTGACCAAAAATCCAAGAGGTCATAGCCCAAAAAGAGCTTGCCACCCACATCGTTTTTATCACTCAGATCGTAGCCGGTATTATTGGTATCGGGATCGGGTTCCAGAATAGACTGGCCAATACCTGCCCCCAGGTAGAACTGCCCCTGTTTGGCCAGGGCGGGCGTGGCGGAAAGCGCCACAGCCACCAGCAATAAACTGGCAGTCATACCCATCCAACGTTTGCGCCGCAACCACAAACCTCCGGCGAGCAATGCAAGGAATGGCAGTCCAGCAGCACCTCCACCGCCGACACCACCTTCCAGGTCGGTCAATACAGGACCTGCTCCAGATCCAGCGAGAACTGCCGTGGCGTTTTTGACCCTGGGATCGGTTTCGCCGGGATCGACCACACCATTTTTGTTGGCATCTTCGGCACCGTCAGCAAAACCATCGCCATCGGTATCTGCTATGCGTGGATCAGTTTCTAAAAAGACACCGGTTGAGGTCTTGTCAACAATACCGTTGTGGTTGGCATCCTCAACACCATCTTCAATACCGTCACCATCTGTATCTTTAATGGTCGGATCTGTCTCCACGTAAACGCCATTGATTTGATCGGCAACGCCATTTTTATTGGCATCCTCAACACCATCCAAGATGCCATCACCATCAGTATCCGGGTTGTTCGGATCGGTACCGGCGATCGCCTCTGTAGCATCCGGCAGTCCGTCGTTATCAGCATCGGTACTTGGCGCGGCATTTTTCACCCGAGGATCAGTCTCCCCAGGATCGACCGCACCATTCTGATTGGCGTCCTCGGTACCATCATCAATGCCGTCACCATCGGTATCCGGTATCCGCGGGTCGGTCTCCAAGAATGTCCCCGTGGAGGTTTTGTCCACTTCACCGTTGTGATTGGCATCTTCCACGCCATCGATGATGCCATCCCCATCCGTATCTTTGATCGTGGGGTCGGTTTCCAAATACACACCATTGAGCTTGTCTGCGATGCCATTTTTATTGGCGTCCTCAACACCATCTAAAATGCCATCTCCATCCGTGTCAGGATTATTCGGATCGGTGCCCGCCAGCGCCTCGGTTTCGTTTGACAATCCATCGTTATCACTGTCGGTATCCAGATTCAGCCCGGTGCCGGTGATCGCGACCGTAATCGGAGATTCATCCGGATCATCTGACGCAATGCTCACCACATCCTTCAGCGGGCCCGCGATCGTCGGATTGAATGTGACCGAAATATCGCAACTGCCATTGGCTGGAATCACATCCGCAGTACATGCTGAGCCATCTGCAGTGAATTGAGCCGATGTTGTGGTCACACCCGAGATTGTGAGGGGTCCGCCACCCACATTATTAACCTTTATGATTTGTGGATCGGAAGTCTGACCAATAAGTAGCTCACCAAATGCCACTCCCTTAATCAGGAGCTCAGGATCATCAAACGCGATGTCTCCAACGGGGCTGGCAGTAGCCAGACCATTGAGAGCAACCGTTTTGCTTGCCTCATTGGCATCATTCGAGGCAATCGTAACGGTCCCCTTGGCCGCACCTACCGCGGCAGGTTCAAAAACCACCTGTATCGTACAGCTGGCATCGGATACCAGTGCCGCCGCGGTACAGTCTTCGGTATCGAGCTTGTAAGCAGCACCCGTAACGGTGACTTCCGAAACGGTCAGATCACCTAAACCGAGATTCTTCACCGTGATCGTTTGCGCGGCAGCCGCTGCCCCGACCACCGTATCGGGAAAATCAATCACGAGAGGATCCACATCGATTTCAGGTGTGGGAGCAGCCGCGGCACTACCGGTGAGGGTCGCGCTGACTACGGCAGGTTGAGAATTCGAGGTGATATCCACTTTAGCAACTTTGCTACCAATCGATGCCGGAACAAATGTTACCTCGATGGTGCAGCTAGCATTGGGTGCAACTGCAGCATCACAAGTGCTCGCACCCAAAGCAAATTCAGCTGCATTGGCGCCTGATAGACTCACATCCGAGATGCTTAGATCTTGATCACCTTTGTTTTCCACAGTGATTGTTTTGGCTGCGCTGGTTTCGCCCACAATCGTTTCTGGAAAATCCACGTCAGCGGTTGTTAACGAAATGACCGGCCCGGCGAGCGCCAGACCCAACCCCTCTAACGGAATCGACTGCTCGGCCGGATCCAAATTGGTGGTTAACAACAGGCTGGCCGCCTTAGCACCGGCTGTGGCTGGATTGAAGGTCAGTGTCACCGCACAGCTTCCATCAACAGGAACCTCCGCATCGCAGGTTGAACTCACCACCGTGAAGTCAGCCGCGTCAGCGCCACCTAGCGCAACACTCGAGATCGTGAGCGGTTCGTCACCCGAATTAGAGATCGTCAGAATCTGCTCCGGACTCGTAGCCTGTTCAAAAGTATCAGGAAACGCCACTTTGGTCACAGCCGCTCCATCCACGCTATAGGCAACTGCCGGCCCACTCAGCGTCGATACACACTCCTGGACATTGATTGCGGCAAGACCCAGATCGTCTCCCCCGATTTCATCAACCAAATTATCGAAAATAGACAAATCTACGGACGCATTCGCCGCAGTGAATGGGTATTCAAACCGAGTCCAAACATCCTCGGTGGCCTCTTGCGTCACCGTCTGCGTACCCACTGTTGCACCATCCACCTTGAATTCCAGCAGTGGCTCAGCATACGCCGCGATGCCTGGAGTCAACACATTGGTATAGTAGGCAAAAAAGACATAGTCCTTACCTGGCTCCAACCCACTCACGGTCTCTTGAAAGACATTGCGCACGGTAGGCTGATCGTTACCGTTGGAATAGAGCCAGTTGGCTGTCGCTGGCACGTTATTGGGGGCATCCCCAGGGAATGCCGCCTGGGTTACAAATTCACCAAATGATAATCCACCCGAAACAATGGTGATGGAGGTATCTGGTGCATACCCCGTTCCCATAAACTGGGTTCCCGAAGACCACCCCCCCAATTCTGTCCCTGCGGCTATCGGATAAGGACCCGCAGGGATTGTCGCAAAATCGCCATTGACCACCAGGTTGTTCCCTGAAGGCGCAAAGTTCGTGGGACAACCGCTGACCGCTTGTGCCTGACCAACCGCCATTGCCCCCAGCAATGTCACAGCAACTGCAGAAAGCCGCGCAGCGGCTGATCTGCTAGGCCGCCCTCGCTTGCCCGACAGCCAATTTTTCGTGAGTTTTTTAGCCATTATTTAATAACTCCAAATCAGTAAAACCATCGCAGTCGCCAAACCCGGGTGTTCCGACCCCCACCATTCCTCAATGGGCAAAACCTGGGTTTATGCCATCCCCTCGCACAACTGCAGCTCCATTCGCGCGGTTTAGAAACCCACAGCAGCCTATTCAGCCTCTGGGCCTCTTTGTCCCTATAAATGTAGCAGGTTAGAAGATAAATGCAATCTTAGTTGGCAACTTTATTTCATAACATAATGAAAATTCAGGAGAACTATTTGAAAACGAGTGTGAACAGCAAGCATTGTCCGTGCCTGAGTACATAGAAAGTCCTGAGCGATAGTGGCAAGTTCCGTTGCCTGAGGCTTACCGATGATTAAATTTTGGCGTGGTCGCGCTTCACTCGAATACCGATGATATCCGGCGAGTATAAAACTTTAGGCATAGTACGAAAGTTAAACTTATTGAACGACGCGCAACGAAGTGTTCGGGAGATTGCAGACGTGATACGCGATCGCTGGACCGGGGGGCCCATGAATGAGATACCGACTGTAGATGGCGTTGTGAGTCTGATCGGTATCGAGGAAATTTCGACACGTTGTCAGGCAATGTCACAGCGCTTGCAGCTTGGCATAAGCGAGCACCAGCCATTTGCTGCCCGCATCGTCAAAACGAACTTCCACACGTGCGCTACTGCCGGCACCTTCGTAATTGATGACGACACCCTCGCCAAACTTGCCATGCAGCACCCGCGCCCCCAGGCGTAACGGTGCTGCTGCTGCGATCGAACCAGCCTGCGCGGTAGCGCGTGGCGCGCTGTGGTAAGCACGCTCGGCTTGCGGCACTCTGGGCCGAATTTCCTGGAGAAGCGCATCGGGAATTTCACCTAAAAACTGAGACGGGATGTTGTAACGATCGGTTCCGTGCAAGCGCCGTCGTTCCGCGCAGGTCAGGATCAACTGTTGTCGTGCGCGAGTAATTCCGACATAGCAGAGACGGCGTTCTTCTTCGAGGCGCCCCGGCTCCTCAAGCGACATTTGATGAGGAAACAAGCCTTCCTCCATTCCACACAAAAATACTAGTTTGAACTCCAGTCCTTTCGCAGCATGCAAGCTCATCATTTGCACGCAATCATCCCAGCTCTCGCCCTGGCCTTCGCCCGATTCGAGCGCCGCATGCGCTAGGAATGCATCGACCGGTGCCATATCTGCGTGTAACTCGGCATCAAAAATGAATCCACGGGCAGCACTGATGAGTTCGTCCAAGTTTTCTAGACGGGACTGAGCTTTTTCACCCTTCTCCTTCGCATAGTGGGCTCTCAAACCGGATTGCTCGATGATCTCCGAGACGCGCTCCTGCAACGCAAGATCCGCAGTACGCTGCGCAAGCGAGGCCATCAATTGGAGAAAACGCTTGACCGCGCCTGTCGCGCGCGCATTCAGCCCACCTTGTTCCACCAGCAAGGTTGCCGCCTCAAACAAGCTCAGTCCCGCTTCCCGGGCCATGGTACGAATGGCATCCAGGGTGCGTCCACCAATCCCCCGGGTCGGCTGATTGACCACGCGCTCGAAACTGGCGTCATCCTTTGGATTTAGGCTCAGACGCAGATATGCAAGCGCATCCTTGATTTCCGCCCGCTCGAAGAATCGTAACCCACCATACACACGATAGGGGATACGCATGGCAACGAATGTTTCTTCAAAAACTCGGGATTGGGCATTGGACCGGTACAAAACAGCCACTTCGCTGCGCAGATTGCCTGCATCCACCCAGGACTGAATCCGATCGGCGATAAAACGTGCTTCGTCGTGCTCATTGTAAGCAGTGTAGAGCATCAACGGCTCACCCTCACCACCGGCAGTCCACAGCTGCTTACCGAGTCTGCCATCATTGTTTTTGATGACCGCGTTAGCAGCTGCGAGAATATTACCCGTGGAGCGATAGTTTTGCTCAAGCCGAACCGTTTCAGCAGCGGAAAAATCTTGGGTAAAGCGTTGAATATGCTCTATTCGCGCCCCCCGCCAGCCATAAATCGACTGATCATCATCCCCCACTGCAAACACCGGCAGGCGGCCGCCGGATAACAATTTGAGCCAAGCGTATTGTAAGGTATTGGTATCCTGAAACTCATCGACCAGCAGATGACGAAAGCGCGCCTGATAGTGAGTCAACAATTCGGAATTGTCACGCAAAAGCTCTAATGAGCGCAGCAATAACTCCGCAAAATCCACCAACCCCGAACGCTGGCAGGCCGACTCATACGCCGCATAGATCCGCACCACCTGACGCTGATAGGGATCCCCGGTGTCTTCTATATTCGCCGGGCGTATGCCTTCATCCTTACGCGCATTGATAAACCACTGGATTTGCTTCGCGGGCCAGCGGGACTCATCCAGTTCCAAACCTTTAATCACCCGTTTGATCAGGCGCAGTTGATCATCGGCATCCAAAATCTGAAACTGCTGCGGTAGCTTGGCCTCCTGCCAGTGGGCGCGGAGCAGCCGATGCGCAATCCCATGAAAGGTGCCGATCCATAGTCCAGAAACCGGGATCTGCAGTAAAGCCTCGACGCGCCCGCGCATTTCCGCCGCGGCCTTATTGGTAAACGTCACCGCCAGAACGCTATAGGGGGAGACGCCTTCGACCTTGATCAACCAAGCGATCCGATGCACCAACACCCGGGTCTTGCCACTACCCGCACCTGCCAATACCAGCACGGGAACAGAGGGCTTACACACAGCTTCGCGCTGCGCGTCATTGAGCGATTCAAGAATAGGGGTCACATCGTCATACATAATAGCGTAGTCTATCAGTCGCCTTTGATCGGACAAACCCGTGCGTCTGGACGGATCCTATAAATTAACTTGATGTCCGACCTCGTCAGCCCACCCCTGTGTTTTCTACACTCCAGACCTGCAAAACTATAAAAAACCGTTGACGCACCGGTACCAAGCTGATTATCGCCAAACCATGTGGGCACGAACGGCAAGATCGGAGCCAACTTGGCGAAAACGTTTCCGTTGCTAAAACGTCACAACTGCTCAACCAGCAGGGATTCTAACCGAACGCAGGGTATTTTGCGGCGCAGTAAGCACTGCATGCATACAGCCTGTCAACGAACGAGCATATATTTGCCTGCGATATTGGAGAAAGTCCGCACGGGCTGAGTAGTTACAAAACAATAACAATTAATAACAATAAAACAGGGTCGCCAACTCAAACGTTACGACTGACTGCACGCAGGCAACTGCATCAGAAGCCCCGATACTCATAGGCTAATGGCCCACAAGGTATCAAAGGTGCCAGATTCGCAGGATAGTCACCCGCTAAAAAGAAACGGCAGACCCCCCATACTCAGGGAGCCACTCTATGAAGGATCTCATCCTCATCTGCGTTTTACTTCTCCTCACACCAGCGCTTTGGGCGTTTGACTATTGCACGCCGCCCTCACTCGACACACATAACAGCATTGTAAAAATCACGGGGCAAAGTGCCGTAGGTAGTGGTGTCGTGATTGATCGTGACCGCGTACTCACGGCCGCCCATGTGCTGGAAGGGATGCGCGATATCAAGGTCACTATCCACGGCAAGGCGCTACAAGCCGTCATGATTGCCACTGATCACACTCAGGATCTCGCGTTGTTGTATGTCCCCACGGACAATATCCAACCCATTCCGCTACGCCGCACCGCGCTAGCAAAAGAGGCGAGCGTATGGAGCATGGGCTACGCGTTTGGCCGTTCGCTTGCAACGGGTCGCGGCCGATACAAGAAGCTATACAAGGGCATGCTCTACACCACTGCGCCGGTAAATTTTGGACAATCCGGTGGAGGATTGATCAGTTGCGAAAATGGTCGGCATGTACTCGCGGGCATCATCCGCGCATTCGGCGCGCAAATGCAGAATGGTGAACTGGTCCGCCGCGACGACATTTCTGTCGCGGCACGCCCCAAGGCCATTCGGCGCTTTGTCACATCAAGCCTGCAACTGGCGCAGAACGGCTGGAAACATTAAGGAAGCTCTGATCAGTTCATAACGCGGTATCTTGCGGCGCAAAATCGCCCACTTCTGCGTTGCGAATCTTCGCAATAGCCAGCTATTACCTGCGATCCGCACCTTGAACTGGACGATTTTTCACCACAATCTGCTCGCGTCAGAATTATTCAGAGCTTCCTTAACAGGTGACTAAGCCTTTCCACTGATAACGAAATTTTGGCGAGAGGTGTGATGGAACTCGCTGGTGGAATGACGAAAAAGCGGGGCATAAAGCCCCGCAATTCGTTGATCGAGTCTTTGGCAGCAGCCTGAGTCATTGCCCGCTGAGCACCTCAAACTGCACCCGGCGATTGGCCGCTCGTCCTGCTTCAGTTGCGTTGCTGGCAATGGGCTTGGTTTCCCCAAAGCCTACTGGTATCAAGCGCCGACTCGAGATGCCCAGAGATGTCAGGTAGTCAATAACACTGCGAGCGCGCCGCTCCGAAAGCCAGAGGTTATAACCAGAGCTTCCGGTGCTGTCGGTATGCGCCTGTACTTCGACCTTGACTGAAGGATATTGCTTCAGCTCCTCGGCCACTTCAACCAGGATGGCCTTGGCCTGCGGCGTCAGCCGCGCAGAATTGTATTCAAAGTTCACACCTTTGAGGACGCCCTGAAATTTCGCACACCCGAGTTCATCCACTTCGGCGCCCGCAGGTGTATTGGGGCAGGCATCACGAATATCATTCACACCATCACCATCGGTATCGGGAATTTTGAATTCCACATTCACTTTAGGCGGCGCGACATTCACATTCGAAGGCGCAGGCGCTGGAATGACCACAGGCGCCGGAGCGGGAGGTACCACAATGGTCTTTTGCCCCCCAAAACGCATGATCAGGTTGAGCGAAAACATCTGCGCATCCTCTGCCAAATATTCATACTCTCCACGTAAAGCAACTTGGTTTTCAAATTCATATTCCAAGCCGATACCGCCCGCCACAAGTAAATTTTGATCGCGTTCGTAGGGCACATTCGCGGAAGCATCATTGGTAATTTGCGAAACACCGAGCTTGAGAATCGGATTGAATCCTTTCCTGGGCCTTAAAACGTTATAGACGGCATACGCACTGTAACCCACATAATCGACTTTTCCCTCAACATTGCTCGCGGAGAGCAACTTGGCCTCACCCAGCGGGCCGCCTGAAAATTCGATCGAAAAATGATCGGTGATTTCATAGCCCAGCAATAATTTCGCACCGACATCAGATCCATCATCCACCTTGAAACCCGTACTTCCGGTATCAGGATCAAGCTCGGTCGCCCCGGCGCCAATCCCAAGGTAGCCCCTGCCACCGCGACTCAGCGATGCCTCTTTGGTTGCAAAATCAATGTCACCACTCGCGGGTTTGAGCATCTCACTGTCCGGATTGGGGGCAGGCGTTGACTCGATATCGGGTGCCTGCTCCACCGCCGCCTGCTCCGGTTCTGCAGCA